>CALCXL010000360.1 GCA_937907595.1 uncultured Pseudomonadota bacterium | reverse complement strand
GCCTTCAGGCGCACCCCTGCCCTCGAACGACCGCTCGCGGTCGCCGTGCTGGGCCGCCAGCGCCTCGTCCCGGGGCAGCGATCCCCCGGCCAGATCGTAGGACTCCAGCGACTCGCGGCCGTTGGCGCCGTTGGTGGGCACGCCGTACTCCTGGGCCGATCGCGGGCAGACCAGGGCGTCGCGGTAGCGCCCGGCGTCGAAGAGCGTGACCGAAGGCGGCTTGACGAAGCCCATGCCCTCGAAGCCCGGAGCGAAGCCCTCGGCCGTGTTCTCGCGCAGCGTGATCTTGTCGCTCAGCGCCTTCTTGCCGTCGACCGCCGCCATCAGGGAGCTGTGCCGGGTGCGCTGCGCCTTCAGGCTGAAGCCACCCCAATCGAGCAGCTCGACGATCTCCCCCACCGCCGCCGGCGCCAGGAACACGCGGTAGCCCCCGGGGTCGATGGTGCGGGCGGGCCGAGCCACCGCCGCGAGCTGCGTGCGGGCGCGGGCCATGGCGGCGCCGAAGTCCAGATCGCTCCAGGCGCGGCCGGCGTAGGACGACTTCACGGCCTTGTCCGCGCGCGCGTAGAGACTCCAGTCCAGGTGAAAGCTCTTCGCCGTAAACCAGTTGCGTTGGCCCAGGGAGTTGGCGAAGCCCCGGTGCACGGCCCCGCTCGCCCAGATGCCCACCAGATCGGTGCCGTCGGCGGCGGAGAGCACGGCGTCGATGGCGGAGGCGGAGTCGGGCAGGACGGCGTCGTCCAGGTCCTCGGTGTCGTGGATCTCCTGGGCGTAGAGCAGGTGTGGGTCGTCGGCCAGGAAGGGGAGGCGGCCTCGAAGCTCATCGAGCAGCCCCCGCAGCCGCCCCAGGTCCAGCTCCCGCTGCCCGCTGAGGGAGACGCTGCCTTCGGCGTGGCGCTGTCCCACGATCAGGTCCAGCTCGACGCTCGACTGGCGCACGCTGCCCGGCTGGCGGATCCGCCCCTGGTTCATGCGGACAAAGTCGGAGTCCTCGCCCTGGAAGCCGCAGAGGAGGACCTCGTCGCCGGTGAGGCTGGAGAAGAGGGAGGAGACCAGGGACTCGAAGTGGCCGCGCATCACACGCCTCCGAAGACGTCGATGTTCGAGAAGCGGCAGACGGGGGACGCGTGGCCCACCCGGATGACCTGGTTCGGCTCGCCCTTGCCGCAGAAGGGGGTGCCGAGCACCTGGAGCGTGGAGCCGTCGCCCACGCCGCTGAGGCTGCGCCAGAAGGTGGCCGAAACGCCGCGGTAGTTCGGCTTTCGCACGACGTGACCCAGCTTGCCGCCTTCGATCACCCGCCCGTACTCGCAGCCGAACTGGAACTTGTTGCGGCTGTCGTCGATGGACCAGGACACGTTCGTCTCCATGTAGACGCCGCGCTCCACGCCGCCGATCAGGTCGTCGAAGGAGGAGGTGCCGGGCTCCACGTTGAGGTTCGCCATGCGGTCGATGGGCGGGCGGTTCCAGGAGGTGGCGCGGCTGTTGGCGACCCCCTCCATGCCCGCGCGGGCCTGGGACACAGCGCCACCCAGGGGGCGCAGGAGCAGGCCCTTCTCGATGATGAACTCGCGCTGTGCGGTGGTGCCGTCGTCGTCGAAGCCATAGCTGGCGTACTGGTGCGGGCGGCTGGGGTCGTAGGTGACGTCGAGCAGATCGCTGCCGTAGCGGTAGGTCCCGAACATGTCCTGGGTGACGAAGCTGGTGCCGGCGTAGTTGCGCTCGTCCCCCAGGATCCGGTCGAGCTCCAGGGGGTGGCCGATGCTCTCGTGGATCTGCAGCATCATCTGGTCGGGGGACAGGACGATGTCCATCGATCCCGACGGGCAGTTCGGCGCACACAAGAGCTGGAGGACCTGCTCGGCGATGCGCGGGGCCTCGGTGAAGAAGCCGCTGCCGGCCAGCTGCTCGAGCCCGCCTTGCAGGCAGTGGCCGCGTCCCCCGAGGGTGCGCTGCTGGGTGTCGCTGCCGTCGGTCGCCACCACGGCCAGGCCCGGGGCCAGGTGCAGGAGCCGCTGCTCGACGCGGCCGCCGTCGTTCGTCAGGTAGAGCGAGTCGACGTCCACCGTCCACAGGGTGGCGTACCAGTCCACGATGCGGTCGTCGGTCTTGAGGCGGTCGGCCTGGGCGCGGACGAGGTCGATGCGCTCCCTCAAGCCGACGGAGGCGGGTTCTTCGACCACGGGCGTGCGGTAGGTGCCGGTGGGGTGGCCCAGGTCGATGCTGCTGTAGTCGACGATGGACCGGGCGGCGGACGCGCGGGCCCAGTCGGTGGCGCGCGCCACGGCGGCGGCGATGCCCGAGGGGCTGAGGTCGGCGGTGGCAGCGTAGCCCAGGCCGCCGCCGTCGATGACCGTGACCATGCCGCCCAGGTCGTCGCCGAAGCGGGGCGGCTCGACCACGCCCTTGCGGACGGTGACGTCGTCGCTGCGGGTGCGGACGATGCGCAGGGACGCGAAGTCTGCGGCGGGCTTGCAGGCCGCCCAGGCGGCTTCGATGGGTTCGTGCATGGGGCCTCCGTCGGGGATTCGGGAGGGTAGCAACGCGCAGGGGGGATCAGCACCAGGGAGGTGCGATGGGGCACAGGCCCGGCGGGGCCAGTCCGCGGCGCGGGGTGTTCGGCCCGGCGGGGTCCTACGGCGCCCGGGACCGGCCGGTGGGGCGTGCAGCATGATGAGGCTGGAGGGTCGCACCGTGCGCAACGTCTTGTTCCTGCTCCTCATTCTGCTCGTCCTGGCGCTGTCGGCCGGCTGCGCGCTCCTCAGCGGTCAGCCCGACGACCTGGTCGGGGCCGAGGACGACGACCCCTACGACGACGAC
>CALCXL010000359.1 GCA_937907595.1 uncultured Pseudomonadota bacterium | reverse complement strand
GACCTGCCCGAGGTCGGTCCCGGGGTGGTGGCCCTCAGCGAGCGCTTCGCCGGCGCCGCCCCTGCTCCCGCCGCCGCCCCCGTGGCCGCCGCGGAGCACGTGACGGGGGCCCCGACGGCGCTGTTGACCTTCGGGGGCCCGTGGCTGGATCAGCGGGACGCCCTGCACCCCGACCCCGCGGCGCCGGACTCCCTGGCCGCCCGGGCCGCACGCCGGCTGCCCGCCTCCTTCTCCGATCCCGCGACGGTCGACGCCGCCGCCGTAGATCGGGAGCTGAGGGCGGTGCAGGCGCTGGAGGATGCCGCGGCAGTGGCTTTGGGGGACGGCCTGGCCGCCGAGCTCCAGGCCCCGCGCCTGTTCAGCGACGCCCTGCTCCGTCGGCGCATGCAGGCCCTCTCCACGGCCCAGCCGACCCTGGCCCTCCGCCTGGGCCGACGCTCCCTGGATGCCAACCCCGGCGCCCTTGGGGGGGCCGCAGACTCCGCGCGCACGCGCGTCTCGTACCGCAACGACCGCGGGTTCCTGATCCGACTGGCCGGCCAGCTCTGGCGCGCTGGCCAGCCTGGCGCCGCCCTGGATCTGGTGCACCCGCTTGCCCAGGAGGACCGAGCCTTGCAACCTGTAGTGCACACCCTGGGACAGCTGGACGCCGCGAACACGGTGGGGACCGCCGGAAAAGCGAGTCAGCTGTGATGGGCACGTCGCGGAGCGGTCGCACGCTCCGGGGGAGTTCGATGCGTTTTGGACGCGGACATCGTGGGGCCTGCCTCACCCTGCTGCTGCTCTCCTTCGCCGGGACCAGCCACGCGCAGGAGGCCTTCGAGTACGCCGAGGACGAGCTGGCGTTCACCCTCAACCCCTTGCACGAGAGCGCGATGGCGGAGACCCGCCTCAACGAGCTGCTCTACGAGGCCCTTTGGGGTCCCAGCTACGACGGCAGCCCGGAGCCGCGCCTGGCCGAGGCCTACGAGCTGGCCGCCGATCGCAAGTCCATGACCGTCTACATCAAGGAGGGCCTTCGCTGGTCCGACGGTGAGCCCCTGACGGCGGCCGACGTCGAGTTCACGATCAAGGCCTACCTCAACCCCAAGACCCGATCCCCCGATCGCTCCCGGCTCTCGTTCATCAAGAAGGCGGTGGCCTCGGATCCCACGACCCTCAAGATCACCTTCGAGGAGCCCGAGCCGGAGCCCCTGGAGAAGTTCTACTTCAAGATCCTGCCCATGCACCGCTTCAGCAGCACCGCGGTCGAGCGCAAGGACGCCTTCTGGTACAGCCCGACCACGTCGGGCCCCTACCGCCTGCAGGCCCAGGACCTGGGCACCTGGAGCCTGGAGGCCAACCCCGAGGCCCTGCGGCCCCCGAACGTGCCGGCGGTCAAGGTGCGGGAGATGCCGGACAAGAACCAGCAGGTCAGCAGCCTGGGCTACGGCTACATCCAGGCCATGATCCACGTACCGGCGCAGTACCTGCCGGAGGTCGAGCGCAGCCGCAACGCGGACCTGATCCCCTACCAGAGCAAGAGCTGGTGGTATCTGGGCCTCAACCAGAAGGTGGCGGCCCTCGGCAGCGTGGCCGTGCGCACCGCCATCGCCCGCGCCGTGAACTTCGATGAGTCCCTCTCGCTCATCGGCGAGGGGTATCGCATCTCCGGCCCCTTCGTGCCGAGCAGCAAGTTCTACAACCACAGCGAGTCGGTGCGGGTCCTCGAGCAGGATCAGCGGGAGGCCGAGAGCCTCCTGGAGTCGGCCGGCTGGGCTCGGGGGGACTCGGACCTCTGGCAGCGCGCCGGAGCCCCCCTCACCATCCGGCTGTACTACCGCTCGGGCATGGGCGAGCAGGGCCAGACGGTCGCCCTCAACGTGCAGGCGCAGCTGCGGCGCTTCGGCATCGACGCCAGCGACCCCGTGGCCATGGACAAGGCGGTCTGGAACCAGAAGGTCTTCGCGGACCGCGACTTCGACGTCGTCCTGGACTCCTGGTCCTTCGATGAGAACGAGAACATCTTCGACCTGTTCCACAGCAAGGGGACGCAGAACTTCATCGGCTTCAACAACAAGGAGATCGACACGCTGCTCAGCAAGGCGATCGCCGAGACCGACCCCGCGGTGAAGGTCGCCTACATGCGCGAAGCCCACCGCGTGCTGGCCCAGGAGCAGCCCTACGTCTTCCTGTGGAGCCTGCGCAACTACACCGCCCTCCGCCGGGAGGTGGAGAGCGTCTACGTGCAACCCTTCTACTACTTCAGTCAGTTCGCCGACTGGAAGGTGGTGCCGAAGCGGTAAGCATGGTGCCGCTCCGCCTCATCCTCCGGCGTGCTGGCGGCTTCGTGGCTGTCGTCGTGGCGTCCTCGGCGGTGTTCGGGGGGCTGCTGTGGGCAGCTCCCGGGGCCGCGGGATTGGGCGAGTCCGACGGCTACCTGGCCTGGCTCGGCGGCTTCTGGATCGGCGTGGCCCGGGGCGACCTGGGCACCTCCTACCGCGGCCTCCCCATCGCCTCCATGGTCCTGCAGGGGGCTGCGCGATCCCTGCCCGTGCTCGCCGGCGCCCTCTGCGTC
>CALCXL010000358.1 GCA_937907595.1 uncultured Pseudomonadota bacterium | reverse complement strand
GGTCTTGGGCGCCGGGTGCACCGGGCCGACGACGATGGGGATGCCCCCGGCCACGCACTTCATGTAGGCGCCGACCGCGCCGGGCTCGCTGGACTTGGTGTCGTGCTCCTCCCAGACCACCTGGCGGGTGCGCCAGTCCTCCGTCGCAAGCTGCTCCTGGGCCATCAGGATGCCGCGCCGCATCTCCGCGCCGTCGTCCCGGGAGGGGCCGCTGTCCGGCAGCAGCAGGCAGGCCTTCACGGTCTCCGCCGGCCGGTCCTGCCGCGTGGGCGGTGGGGTGGCGGCGGGGGCAGGCGTGGCGTCTGCCGTCGGGGTGGCCGGGGGGGCGTCCGCGGGCGCGGGCGTGGCGTCGAGGCCCGGAAACGACGGCGGCACGGAGCCGTCGTCCGGCGGGCAGCCGAGCAGCAGGAGGGCGGGCAGGACGAGGGCAGCGAGCCGGGTCAGCGTCGGCAACAGGTACTCCGGATTCCGGGAGGGGGACTATAGCCGGCGGTCAGTCCCGCTTGGCGTCCAGGCCCATGGAGAACGTCAGGGTGTGGCCGTCCAGCAGGATGCGGTCGCCCTCGCTGAGGGCGTGCTCCTTCTTCGCAGCGCCGTTGACGCTGACCTTGCCGAACAGGCCCTTCGCCTTGATCCGGTAGCCCTGGGCTTCGTCGCCGCTCACCTCCGCCAGCACCCGATCCTTGCCGTCGACCGCCGGCCCCAGCGACGCGCGGACGTGGCCGTAGCCCACCGCCGTCACCGACGTGTCCAGGGCGAAGACCGCGTTCGTGCCGCCCAGCAGCGTCACCAGATGAGGCCGCGTGCGCGCGCGGACCTTGGCCTGCAGCTTGTTCAGCTCCACGGGGGCGATGTGCGCGGTGGAGGGCATGTCCGACTCGGCGTCGTCGTCCTGCGCCTCCAGGGCCCACTCGGGCAGGTCCTCGTCCTCGGGCGGGCTGTCGCCCTCGCCGAAGGGATCGAACAGCATCAGGTCGGCGCCCACCTGCAGCGTCGCCTGGGAGTGCAGGACGCGGCTGTACTCGCGCACGCCGTTGACCATGGTGCCGTTGGGCGTGTCCATGTCCTCCAGCGCGTACTTCCCGGCCTCCCGGTGGACCAGCCGGAAGTGGCGTCGGGACGCCAGTTCGTCCACCAGGACGAGGTCGCAGCTGGGCTCGCGGCCCACCAGGTAGGCGCGCTCGCCCAGGACGAGCACGCTCTTCCACTTGCCGTCGCGGTACAGATCAAGGCGTGCCATGGGGAACTCCTAACGACAATCCTGAACCATCAGGCCGCTCTGTGCGAACCATTGGGCGCAGGCCGCGTCCAGGACCTGCTGCTGGTTCACCTCGCGCCCGGCGTAGTCGACGCAGGGCACCAGGGACAGGTCCATCGCGCTGGGATCGGTGGACGCCGCCGCGCTGCACTGCTGGCAGCACGCGACCTTCGGGTCCGGCGTGGGGGAGGGGGAGGGCTCCGGTGGGGCCTGCTTGGCGCAGCCGCACAGGGCCAGCAGCAGCAGCGTGATCGCCAGGCGCTCAGCCACGGAGCTTGAGCAGCCGCGCGAACTGGCGGCGGCGCATCTCGCTGCCCAGACCGATGAACAGCGCCAGGATGAAGTAGAGCCCGGAGAAGGCGTAGTGCATGCCCGGCTGCTGCAGCCAGGGCAGCCAGGGGATGACGAAGAGCACGAACAGCGCCGTCGCCTCCAGCAGCGTGAACTTCAGGTCGGCGAGCACCGCCACCGCGAAGAGCGACTGGGCCGAGGTCAGCAGCAGCTCCTCCTTGGGCCGGGCCTCCAACTCCATGGGGCTGAAGTCGCCGCGGCTGGCGCAGTAGAAGAGCGGGATGGCGCCGACCAGCAGCGTCCACTGGTTGACCTTGCTGGAGACGAGGGCCCCCAGGGCCATGGACCCGCGGTGGCGGAGCACGAAGAGGATGGCGACGATGAACTCGGGGGACTCCGACGCCAGCGGGGCCACCAGCTGGATGAGCACGAACTCGTCCACGTCCCAGTGCTTGCCGACCTCGATCAACCCCTCCGCGAAGGGCTCGGCGGAGAACCAGATGGCGGCGCAGGCGTAGACCAGGAACACGGCGATGATGGCGATGCGCGCGGGGGACGCGGTGCGATCGGCGATCCACTTGGCGGGGCCCAGCAGCGGGTGCTCGTGCTGCTCCACCTTCAGGGAGCGCCAGACGTACAGCCCGAAGAGCACGAAGAGCACGACCGTGTCGATCAGCGAGATCGTCCCCTTGATTGGGAGGATCAGCGAGTACATCGTCGCGGCGAGCAGGAAGCCCAGCTCCAGCCGCTGCGTGGGGAGGACCTCCAGGACCTTGCCGCGGCCCTGGAAGTACTGGACGAACACCAGCATCGACCAGCCCACGCCGATGAGGATCCGGTTGGCGCCGGTCATGTTGGCGACCGCGTACTCCCGGTAGACCGGGTCCTTGCCGGCCATCCACGCGAAGTGCATGTCGACCGCGTACTCGGGCAGCACGGAGATCAGCGCCAGGACGATGAGCGCGAAGGAGGCGGGCACGTACTCTTCGGCCAGCTCGGTGGCCCAGGAGAGCATGAAGGCGGCGCCGACGATGGCCAGGCCGGACAGCGTGGCGACGGCCAGGGGCGGCATCGACTCGCTCTGGCCCGACAGGTGAGGCACCAGCCACGCCAGGGGCGTCAGGATCGCCAACACCATCCAGATCAGGTTCGCCACGCAGGACCTCCGAGGGCCGGGTTTGTAGCAGGGTCGCGGTCGCCCGGCCACCGCTCGCTGGGGGCCGGGGGGAGCACGCGCCGTCGCCCGCTATTCTCCCGGGGATGAACCGCGACTCCTCGGGATCCGGCCACGCCCTGATCCGCCGCACCCGCCTGGACGGCACCTGGCGCACGTTTGTGCACCCGGGCACCGCCCCCCGCCTGAACGCCCGCGGGAAGCCCCTGCAGGGGCAGCTGGTGGGGCGCGCCGTGGTGCCCGAGGACTGGACCCGCCCCCTGCACCTGCCCCTGGTCCGAGCGGGCTGCGACGCGGCGGGGGCCTGCTGCGCGCTGTACCACCACATGCCGGCCGCCCCCGAGGACCGCGAGCGCATCCGGGGCCTCCTGGGGGAGGAGCCGGGCTTCGACGACCTGTTCGTGGAGGCCTTCGCCGGCCACCCCGGAACGCTCAACATCGCCACGATCGAGGGGCGCTGCGCGTTCCAGCAGGCCGACGGGCTCTGCCGGGTGCAGGTCCTGGGCGGGCCCGGCGCCAAGCCCACCTCCTGCTCCAGCTACCCCGCTGTGCTCGTGGCCTGCGGGGAGGAGTGGCACGCCAGCCTGCGCCCCGAGTGCGCCTGCCTGGCCCGCCACGCCCTGGAGGGCCGCATGCTGAGCGAGGACCCCCAGAGCTGGGCGGACCTGCGCGCTCGCTTCCTGCGGGTCTGGTCGGTGCCGGAGGAGGTGGTGATCGCCGGCCAGCGCTCGCTGCCCCGGGACGACTACGTCGGGTGGATGCGGGCCACCATCGCGCGCCTGAGCACGTCCTTTCACCCCCTGGAGGCCCTGGAGGCCGCGGGCCAGGACCTGGGGCTGCAGGTCGGCCCGCCCGAGGACGCCTGGCTCGCGCGCGTGCAGGAGAACCTGGAGCGGGAGCAGCGGGAGGGCGACATCGAGCTCCACCCCGCCTCCCCCCTGCGCGCGTCCTTTGCCTGGGCCCTGGACGTGGTGCGGGCCCTGCGCGGCGGCCTGGACCCCGAGCCCCGCTGGTCCCGGGGGCGCGATGGCGACCACGCGCGGCGGGCGGCGTCCCTGGCCACCATGGTCCTGCACGGCCACGGCCTGCTGGAGTGGCGTGAGCTGGGCCCTGCCTTCACCGACCTCTGGCGCTTCCTGTGGCTGGCCCGGGCGTCGCACGCGCTGCGGGGGCCCGAGGTCGACGATGGGTGCCTGGAGTCCCTGACCACCTGGATCTTCCTCTGGCGGCTGGTCGACTGGGAGTAGCGCGGGAACCTGGGGGCGCGCGAGGGGTCCCATGGGGTGGAGGTCCCGTGCGTCGATCCCTCGCTTGCCTGCTGCTGCTCTGCTGGACCGCCTGCGCGGCCGCCGCGCCGACCGGGGACGAAGCGGCCGGCGTCGATGGAGCCACGGTCGACGTGCCCGCCGTCGACGCGCCGACCAGCACGCCGACCCCGGCGCCCGAAGCCCCCCTGGCCGGCCGCGACCTCACCCTGGTCGTGCGCAAGGCCGATCGCCTCCTGGAGGTGCGGTCCGACGGCGAGGTGCTGCGCCGCTACCGCATCGGCCTGGGCTTCGCGCCCGCGGGAGACAAGGAGCAGCAGGGCGACGGCAAGACCCCCGAGGGACGCTTCCGCGTGGCGCGCAGGGTGCCGAAGTCCTCGTACTACAAGGCCTTTCTCATCGACTACCCCGATCCGGACGACGCTGCGCGCGGGCTGGAGGCGGGCCTGATCAGCGAGTCGACGGCCCAGAGCATCCGCGCCGCCCACGCCGCGGGTCGGGAGCCGCCGCAGCACAGCGCGCTGGGCGGGCTGATCGAGATCCACGGCATGGGCTCGTCGTCGGACTGGACGCTGGGCTGCGTGGCCCTGGACAACGACGCCATCGACGCCCTCTGGCCCCACGTGGCCGTCGGCACCCCTGTGGTGATCGGCCCCTGATGCCCCTCGCGGCGAGCCCCGCGCGCGCCCATCTCTTGCGCCCCCGGCCGGCTGGCCCTACAAGGCGTCGGTGTCCGAAGAACCCCGCGACGATCGCCGCCGCCCCCTGAGCCACGTGAGGGGCTCCGAGGAGCGCTTCGGCGATCCCGACGCCGCCGCCATGCTCGCCGCCGCCTTCACGGTGCCCGAGTCGGAGCTGGAGGCGCCCATCCGCGGCGTGCACGGGCTGCACCCCTACCCGGCGCGCCTGCACCCCTCCTGGGCCAAGCGCCTGCTGGACCTGGTGCCCCCCGGCGTCAACGTCTTCGACCCCTTCTGCGGCTCGGGCACGGTGCTGGTGGAGGCCCAGCGCAGCGGCCGCCCCGCCCGGGGGAGTGACGTCAACGACGTGGCCCTGCGCATCGCCCGGCAGCGCACCGCCATCCGGGACGAGCGCTTCCTCGGCGCCTTCGCCGCCACCGCCGAGCGCGTGCACGACAACGCGTCCGAGCGCCGGGAGACCCGCTTCGGCGCCCTGGCCAGGGGCGAGAAGCGCTTCCCCCCCCACGTCCTGGGGCCCCTGATCGCCCTGCGGGATGAGATCGAGAAGGTGCCGGACCCGGTCCTCCGGGAGGCGCTGCTGATGGCCGGCCTGTCGCCGCTGCTGGGCAAGTTCGCGTCGCGCCCGGGCCGCAAGGCCCCCGAGGTCGGCCGGAACGCCGCGCGCTCCTGGTTCCTGCGGCGCTGCCAGCAGGCCATGGACTCCTGGCGCGAGCACGCCTCCCTGGTCCCCCGTGGGACCCCGCTGCCCCTGGTGGAGCGGGCCGACGCCCGGGAGACGCGGGTGCCGGACCACACGGTGGGCGCCGTGATCACCTCCCCGCCCTACCCCGGCGTCTACGACTACGTGGCCGAGCAGGAGGTGCGCGCGCTGTGGTTGGGCGGCAGCGACTGGACCCACCAGGCCCGCGGCGACGAGATCGGGCGCCGCGACAGCCACCGCGAGTCCTGGGCCAAGAGCATGGAGGCCGTTTTGATCGACCTGCGCCGCGTGACGGTGTCGGGGGCCAACATCTTCCTGATCACCGGCGACGGCGCGGTGCGCGGCGAGTCCGTGCGGGTGGACAAGGTGCTGCGCACGCTGATCCACACCCGCCGCATGCCGTTCGAGCGCTGCGCGATGATCTCCCAGGTCCGCCCCCACTTCCATGGCCCCAGCCGCGAGGCCTTCGCCGACCGGGAGCGCCGCGAGCACCTGCTGTGGCTGCGTCGCCGATGAGCGCCAGCTTGTCGGAGCTGTCGGGGCTGATGGCGGAGTTCGTCGCAGAGCGGGATTGGGCGCAGTACCACTCCCCCAAGAACGTGGCCGCGGCCCTGTCCATCGAGGCCGCGGAGCTGCAGGAGATCTTCCTGTGGCGCGAGGGGGCCGACCACGCCCCGGAGCGCCGCGCCGACGTGGAGGCCGAGGCCGCCGACGTCCTGATGTGCCTGCTCAACTTCTGCAACGTGCTGGACATCGACCTGGAGGAGGCCTTCCGACGCAAGCTGGTCGTGGCCGCCGCCAAGTACCCGGCCGACCGCGTGCGCGGCCGCCGCGAGAAGTACAACGAGTACCCGGGCTACGAGGACCCGACGTGACGAGCCCCTGGCCCGGCCGCGCCTCCGGCATCCTGCTGCACCCCACCAGCCTGCCCGGACCCTGGGGCATGGGCGACCTGGGACCGGCCTCGCGGGACTTGCTGCAGTGGCTGGCCGCCGCGGGGCAGGAGCTGTGGCAGCTGCTCCCCCTCACCCCCGTCGGCCCCAGCGGATCGCCCTACAGCAGCCCGTCGGCCTTCGCGATCAACCCCCTGCTGCTGTCCCTGGACGACCTGATCGCCGACGGCTGGCTGGCCGCGGATGCCCCCGGCCTGTCCGCGCTGTGGACCGGTCCCCAGGAGCGCGTGGACTTCGCGGTGCAGACCGCCCACAAGGAGCCGCTGGTCCGCGCCGCCGCGGGAGCCCTGCTGGCCGCGCGCGGCTCGGATCGCTTCCCGGACTCGGCCTGGGGGGACTTCGCTGCCCGCCACGTTGCCTGGCTGCCCGCCTGGGCCTCATTCGCGGCCGAGAAGCGCGCCCGCGGCGGCGCCCCCCGCTGGGCCTGGGAGGGTGCGCCCATCGCATCGGAGCACGACGTCGCGCTGGAGGCGGCGGTGCAGTTCCTGGGGTTCCAGCAGGTCGCCCGCCTGCGCTCGGAGGCGTCGGCATTGGGCATCCGCATCGTCGGCGACCTGCCGATCTTCGTGGCCGAGGACAGCGCCGACGTGCACGGCGCGCCCGATCTCTTCGACCTGGCGGAGGACGGTCGACCGCGCGTGGTGGCCGGCGTCCCCCCCGACGCCTTCAGCGACCTGGGGCAGCTCTGGGGCAACCCCATGTACCGCTGGGACCGCATGGCGGAGACCGACTACGGCTGGTGGCGCGCCCGCATGCGCACGCTGCTGGAGGTGGTCGATCTGGTCCGCGTGGACCACTTCCGGGGCTTCGCCGCCGCCTGGGCCGTGCCCCGGGACGCCGCGGACGCGCGCTCGGGGGAGTGGACGCCGGGCTCGGGCCGCGCGCTCTTCGACGCCCTGGCAGACGAGCTGGGCGGCGGTCGGCTGCCCTTCATCGCCGAGGACCTGGGCGTGATCACCCCCGACGTGGAGGCGCTGCGGGACGGCCTGGGCTTGCCGGGCATGAAGATCCTGCAGTTCGCCTTCGACGGAAACGACGACAACGCCTACCTGCCCGCCCACCACCCGCCCAATTGCGTCGTCTACACGGGCACCCACGACAACGACACCGTGGTCGGCTGGTGGGACCACGCTCCCGATTGGAGCCGCGACGCCCTCCGGCGGCAGTTGGGCGGGGACGTGGACCGCGACGGCGTGGCCTGGGCCCTGCTGGAGCTGGCGATGGCCTCCCCGGCGGAGCTCTGCATCACGCCGATCCAGGACGTCTTGGGCCTGGACGGCTCCGCGCGCATGAACGTGCCCGGCGTGGCCGACGGCAACTGGGCCTGGCGCCTGGCCCCGGGGCAGCTGACCCACGCCCTGGCCGATCGCTTGCGTGGGCTCTCCGAGTCGTCGGGGCGCTGAGCGGCCTCCCTCCTGGGGCGACTCGCTGACAGGTTCACCGCCGGCCGGGGGGGGCGGGAGCACGCCCACATCGGATAGCCTCGCGGGCATGAGCCACCGCCCCGACCCCGCCCGCCTCCGTGCCCGCCGCCAGCTGCTGGGCGATTCGCTCGACGGCGCCCCGATCCTGCTGGTCGGCCACCGCCCCCAGCCCCGCAACTTCCTGATGAACGTGCACCCGTTCCGGCAGGACTCCACCTTCCTGTACTTCCTGGGCGTCGACGTGCCCGGGGCCGCGGCGGTGATCGACGGGGGCCGCACCACGCTCTACCTGCCCCCCGCCGAGCCCGGGGACGCCCTCTGGCACGGGGCGGCGCCCGGCTTCGCCGTGTGGCAGGCGCGCTCGGGGGCCGACGCCGTGCGGCCCGTCGGGGAGCTGTCCTCCGCCGACCGCCACACCCTCCCCCTGGCCGAGCCCGCCGCCAACGCCGAGGCCGCGCGCCTGAGCGGGGTCCCGCTGGATCCGTCGGCGCCCACGGGATCGCTCCGCCTGAGGGACGCCGTCATCGCCCTGCGCCTGTGCCGCGACGCCGACGAGCTCGCCGCCATGCGCCGGGCCACCGCCGTCACGGCCGACGCTCACGCCGCGGGCATGGCCGCCACCCGGCCCGGCGCCACCGAGTTCGACGTGCAGGCCGCGGTGGAGGCCGTGTTCACCCGCGCCGGCATGCGCCCCGCCTACCCCTCGATCGTCACCGTCGCCGGCGAGGTCCTGCACGGGCACGCCGTCGGCACCACGATGCAGGACGGCGACCTGCTGCTGCTGGACGCGGGCGCCGAGGAGCCGGGCGGCTACGCGTCGGACGTCACGCGCACCTGGCCGGTGTCGGGCCGCTTCACCCCCCGGCAGCGGGCCGCCTACGACGCCGTGCTGGAGGCCAACCGCGTGTCCACCGACCTCGTTCGCGCCGGGGTCCGCTACCGGGACGTGCACCTGGCGTCGGGGCGGGTCATCGCCGCCTTCGCCCGGGACGAGGGGCTGCTGGTGGGGGACGTCGACGGCCTGGTGGAGCGGGGCGCGCACGCGGTGTTCTTTCCCCACGGCGTCGGCCACCTGCTGGGGCTGGACGTGCACGACCTCGAGCTCTTCGGCGACGCGGCGGGCTACGCCCCCGGGCGGTCGCGGTCGCCGCAGTTCGGCCTGAGCTACCTGCGCCTGGATCGGGATCTGGAGCCGGGGATGGTGGTGACGGTCGAGCCGGGCTTCTACGTCGTGCCCGCGATCCTCGAGGATCAGGCCCTGCGCGATCGCCTGGGCGACGCGGTGGACTGGGATCGCGCGGCCTCCTGGATCGGCTTCGGCGGCATCCGGATCGAAGACGACGTGGTCGTCACCGACGGCGCCCCGGAGATTCTCAGTGAAGGAATCCCGCGGGCTGCCGATGAGGTGGAGAGCGCCGTGGGAACCGAGGGCCCGCCGCGTCGAACCAATGCGCCGGCCGTCGGGGCCGACCGCGTGCGCTGAGCGCTCCGGCAGCAGGCCGGCCACTCGGCCCTCGGAGCGAACAGGAGAGAGCACATGCCGGGGTCCAGTCCTGCCGAGCCGACCGGCGTGCGCATCCTCCTGGTGGAGGACGAGGTCGCGATCCGCCGCGCCACCGCCGGCGCCCTGGAGGCGATGGGGCACACGGTCGACGCCGAGGGCGAGCTCGAGGCCGCGCAGGCCCAGCTGAAGGCCCACACCTACGACCTGGCGATCCTCGACCTCAAACTGCGCCAGGGCTGCGGCGGCTTCGTGCTCATCCGGCACATCCGCGCGGCGGGGCTGCCCACGCCCATCGTCATCCTCTCCTCCACCCGGGACCACGAAGACATCCTGGCCGCGCTCCGCTTGGGCGTGTCCGACTTCGTGCAGAAGCCCGTCCGCGTCAGCGAGCTGCAGTGCGTGACCCGCCGCATCCTCCAGCGGGGGGCGGTCGCCGCGAATGAGAAGGACGCCGCCGCGCTCGCGGACGAGGAGGCAGACGACGACGCGCCGCTCGACGATGTGGCTGCCGCCGCTGCGTCGGCCGAGGAGGGCGCGGCATGAAGACGACCGAGTCCCCCGTGCTGGACGCCGCGGACCTCGTCCCCGGCATCCACGATTCGCAGGAGACCCAGATCTGGGAGGAGGCCTTCTGGGAGGGGGAGCTGGAGCCGGGGCTCGAGGCCGCGCTGCAGGAGAAGTTCGGGGAGGCCGGCAAGGCCTTCCTCCAGGGTGCGTCGGCCGAGCGCGGCCCCCTGGTGGAGCGCTCGCGGGTCGACACCGAGCGCCAGATCCTGGTCGAGCAGCTGGTCAAGGTGAACCGTCGGCTGCAGCGCCGCAACCAGCAGCAGACGCAGCAGCTGGAGCAGCAGCGCCGTCGGCTGGCCAGCGTCAACCGGGCCAAGGACCTGCTCCTGTCCCGCACCGGGCACGACGTGCGCAACGGCATCGGCTCGATCCTGGCCCACACCACCCTGGCCTGGGCGGCGAGCGGGGGCGTCGCCTCCGAGCAGCTCGACAACATCGAGGAGACCTGCCAGCACCTGCTGCAGCTGCTGGACGGGCTGGTGGACCAGGCCGCGCTGGCCTCGGGCACCTTCAGCCTGCGCCCCATGTCCTTCGCCCTGGAGGAGCTGGTGGCCTCGGTGGCGCGGGAGCTGCGCGAGGGCCGCCTGCGCGCCAAGGACCAGGAGCTGATCCTGCCCGACCTGGCCGACCCCCACGTCGTCTACGCGGACCCCCGCCGCATCACCCAGGTGCTGCGCAACCTGCTGGAGAACGCGTCGAAGTTCGCGAAGGCGGGCACGCGGATCGAGCTGTGCTTCGCTGTCCAGGGCGACTGCCTGGCCGTGGAGATCCTGGACGAGGGGCCCGGTCTGCCCGAGAGCGCGCTGGCCCACCTCTTCGAGCCCATGGCCGCCGTCGGCAACGCCCCCACCGCCGGGGAGGGCTCGAGCGGCCTGGGCCTGACGGTGGTGGCCGACATCGTGCACCGCCACGGCGGTGAGGTCTGGGGTCGGAACCGCGATGGCGTCGGCGCCGTCTTCGGCTTCAGCCTGCCGATGGTCACCGACAAGAACGCCGAACCCATCACCTGGAGCATGGCCTGATGTTGGAACCCCTGCAGGTGCTCGTGGTGGCACCCGACGTGAACGAGCGCGCCGAACACCAGCGCGCCGTCGAACGATTGGGCCACATCGCCAACTCCCTGGGTCGCCCGGCGGAGGCCGCGCAGCGCCGGGGCCGCCGCCCGCCCGCGGTGATCCTGTTTACCCCCGAGTCCTGGAGCGACGGGGGCGCGGAGCTGGTGGATGCCCTGCGTGAGCGCAAGGGCACCAGCCGCGCGATCCTGGTGGGCGACGCCCGCACCCTCTCGCGATCGCCCCAGGTGTTCGCCCAGGGGATCCAGAAGTTCCTGCTGACGCCCCTCTCCACGGCGGAGCTGGAGGAGGCGATCAACGAGGTCATGGCCGGACCGCCCGCCCGGCACGCGCAGGAGGACGAGGTCGACGACTCCGTGGACGAGGAGAGCGAGGGCGCCGACAGCGCCGCCGACAGCGAGATGAAGCAGCTGGACCCGGAGCTGGTGCGCGCCCACATCGTCGACCTGGCCACCAAGCTGCGCGACGGCACAGCCACGGTCTCCAACATCTCGCCGGTGGCGATGGAGCTGCAGGCGCTCTGCGGGGACCAGGGCACCTCCCTGGGCGCGCTCGTGGAGAAGATCGAGCAGGACCACAGCCTGGCCAGCGCCGTCTTGAAGGCGTCGAACGCGGCGGCCTACCGCGGCATGCCCTCGGTGCTGGACCTCAACTCCGCCGGGCGTCGCCTGGGCACCCGCCGCCTGGCCGAGGTCGCGCAGATGGAATCGCTCAAGGGCGCGTTCTCCAGCAAGAACACCGGCTGGAGCAAGCTGCTGAGCAAGATGTGGCGGAACACGGTGACCACGGCCTTCGCCGCGCGGTCCCTGGTGGAGCGCATCGGCTTCTCCAACCGCGGCGAGGTCTACACCATGGCCCTCTTCCACAACCTGGGGGAGATCCTGATCGTGGACATCCACCAGAAGCTGGGCAGCACCCCGCCGAAGAAGGGGCTGGCGACGGGCGCCCTGGCGCGGGACATGCAGAACCAGCACGCCGAGCTGGGCGCCCTGCTGATGCGCTCCTGGAAGCTCCCGGCCACCCTGGCAGCCATCTGCTACGCCCACCACAACCCCGATCGACTGGACTCGGGCACCCCCCTGGCCCGGCACGCCTGGCTCATCGGCGGGGTGCAGCGGGCGGTCTGCGAGGCCGGCTACCACTACATGGCCGGCGCCCACCAGGGACCCCAGGTGGCCGCCGCGGCCGGGGTCCTGGGCATCGACGAGTCGTGGTTCCACGAGGCGGCCGAAGCCGGGATGCGGTCCTGGACGGGCAACGAGGAGTAGCCGCCGGGGTGGACAGTGCTGTGACCAGCGGATTGGCCCCGTTCTCCATGTTGCGCGTCCAATCTGGCCGAGATCGGCTCCTGGCGACGCAGCAGCCCAGGTGGACAGTGCAGTGACCGGCCGTTCGCCGCAGCATCTGTACGGGTGGTCACCGCACTGACCAGTCGATCGCGGATCGCAAACGCGACGCGCGAAATAAGCGCTGCGATTCCAGCGACTTGTGCGCACATCACGCTCCTGGCACGCCCTGTGCTTTTAGGGGGGGCATGCGCCACTCGACTCCCTCCTGGTCCCTCGCCCTCCTGGCCCTCTCCCTGCTCGCCCTGCCCGGCTGCTACGGCGACCTCTTCGGGGACGCCGCCGAGGACGAGGACACGGTCCGCCCCCTCGACGCCTCGCTGGAGGCCCAGACCGCGTCCGACCTCTTCCAGATGGCCGCCGACGACCACCGGGTGCCCCGCGACCTGCTGGTGGCCCTGGCCTGGAACGAGTCGTCCTTCGCCCCGGGCGACCACGACCACGACGAGCACCGTCCGGCGCACGGCTGGATGGCCCTGACCCCCGAGCGGGTGGCCTGGGCCGCGGAGTTGACCGGCTACCCCGTGGAGGCGATCGAGTCCGAGCGGCCGGCCAACATCTTCGCCGGCGCCGCGGTGCTGTCTGCCCTGCGCGACGAGCTCAACGCCTTCGCCTCGCCGACGACCCCGGACGAGGGCTGGTGGGAGATCGTCGTGGCCTGGTCCGAGTTCGGCCAGGAGTGGATGGATCACGACTTCGCCCGGGAGGTCTTCAGCACCCTGCAGGCGGGCGTGGGCTCGCAGACGCTCAACGGCGACATCCTCAGCCTGGAGCCCCGGGTCATCGAGGGGCTGGCCACCGTGCGCTACGTGGCGCCTCCCTCCACCGACGGCGGCGACCAGCATGCGGGCGTCGGCTACCCCGGCCGCGCCCGTTTCACCCCGGCCCACAGCTCCAACCAGAGCTACCGCAGCAACGGCACCAACAGCATCAACCGCGTGGTCATCCACACCACCGAGGGCTCCTACAACGGCGCCATCTCCTGGTTCCAGAACGCCAGCTCGAACGTGTCGGCGCACTACGTCCTGCGCAAGAGCGACGGCGAGGTCACCCAGATGGTGGCCGACGACCGCAAGGCCTGGCACGCGTGCAGCAACAACAACGACACCATCGGCATCGAGCACGAGGGCGCCAGCAGCAACCCCGCCACCTGGACGCCGGCCATCTTCGACAGCTCCGCCCGGCTGACCGCCTGGCTGGTGACGCAGTACGACATCCCCATCGACCGCAACCACATCGTCGGGCACGGCGAGGTCCAGCCGGCGTCCTGCTCGTTCCGCTCCGATCCCGGCCCGCACTTCGACTGGGACGCCTACCTGCAGAAGATCGCCTACTACGCCGGCGCCACGTCGGCCGCCCCCGAAGCCCCGGTGGACGACCCCGACGGCGTGGACGCCCCCGACGATCCACTGGTGCGCGATTTGGAGCGCGCGGAAG
>CALCXL010000357.1 GCA_937907595.1 uncultured Pseudomonadota bacterium | reverse complement strand
CGACAAGGGCAAGTCCGACTGCGACAAGGGCAAGTCCGACTGCGACAAGGGCAAGTCCGACTGCGACAAGGGCAAGTCCGACTGCGACAAGGGCAAGGGCTGCAAGGTCCGCATCCTCGCCGCCGCCCTCACCGCGCAGAAGGACCTCAGCGACGAGCAGGTCGGCCGCATCGACGCCATCGCCGAGGACTACGCCGCGGCCGCCGTGGCGCGCAAGGCGGAGAAGAAGCAGCTCGAGCAGGATCTGCGCGCGCTCTGGGAGGCCAGCCCCATGAAGGCTGAGGCCGTCAAGAAGAAGTCCGCGGCCCTCACCGCCGCCGTGGTGCGCAGCAAGGCCGCCAAGCTGGACGCCATGCTCGCCATGGCCGCCGTGCTGGACGCCGCCCAGTACGATCGCGCCGACCACCTCTTCTCCTGCACCGGCAAGGGCAAGAGCGGCTGCGACAAGGGCTCGTCGGACTGCAAGCGCTGACAGCAGAGGCCGGCCCCGCACCCCGGGGCCGGCCCCGCTCCGCAGCCCGCGTCGAGCCCCCCGCTCCGCAGCCCGCGTCGAGCGTTCCCGCCAGCCTCGCCCTCAGCTCAGGCCGACGATCTGGCCGGCTTCGTCGATGCTCATGCCCAGCGCCGCGGGCACCCGGGGCAGGCCCGGCATGCGCAGGATCTCCCCGGTGATCGGGATGATGAAGCCCGCCCCCGCCGCGATCTGCACCTCCCGCACCGTGACCGTGAAGCCCTCCGGGCGGCCGACGCGCTTGGGATCGTCGGACAGGCTGGCCGGGGTCTTGGCCATGCAGATCGGCGTGCCCTCCAGGCCCAGCCGGCGGATCCGCTTGAGGTCCTGCTCCGCGGTGCCCGTGTAGACCACGTCGGCCGCGCCGTAGACCCCGCAGCAGATGGCGCGGATCTTCTCCTTCACCGGCGCGTCCAGGGCGTACATCGGCCGGTATCGGCCCTCGAAGGCGCTGGCCACGCGCACGACCTCGCGGGCCAGGTCCGCCGCGCCGGCGCCGCCGTCGGCCCAGCCCCGGCACGTCGCCACCGGGATCCCGCGCGCGGCGCAGGCGTCCACCACCGCGGCCACCTCCTCGTCGCTGTCGGCGGTGAAGTGGTTGAGGGCGACGACCCCGGGCAGGCCGAACGCCGCCAGGCTGTCCAGGTGCCGCTCCAGGTTCGGCAGGCCGCGCTTCACCGCGTCGGCGTCCGGGATGCCCAGGTCCGCCGCTGCCACCCCGCCGTGGGCCTTCAGCGCGCGCACCGTGGCCACCACCACCACGCAGCGGGGGTTCAGATCGGCGACCCGGCACTTGATGTCCAGGAACTTCTCCGCCCCCAGGTCGAAGCCAAACCCGGCCTCCGTCACCACCCAGTCGGCCAGCTCCAATGCGGTCTTGGTGGCCACCACGGAGTTGCAGCCGTGGGCGATGTTGGCGAAGGGCCCGCCGTGGATGATCGCGGGGCTGCCCTCCAGGGTCTGCACCAGGTTGGGGTGGATGGCGTCGCGCAGCAGCACCGCCATGGCCCCCTGGACGCCCAGGTCCCGGGCGTAGACGCCCTCGCCGGTCTTGCGCTTCTGGCCCAGCAGGATGTTGCCCAGCCGGACCTGCAGGTCCTCGGCGTCCTCGGCCAGGCAGAGGATCGCCATGATCTCGCTCGCGGCGGTGATGTCGAAGCCGCTCTCCCGGGGCACGCCCATGGTGCGACCGCCCAGACCCAGGACCATCGAACGCAGGCTGCGATCGTTCATGTCGATGACGCGCCGCCAGAGCACCGTGCGGGGCTCGATGTTCAGCGCGTTGCCGAAGTGCAGGTGGTTGTCGAGCACCGCGGACAGCAGGTTGTGGGCGGCGGCGATCGCGTGGAAGTCGCCCGTGAAGTGCAGGTTGATGTCCTCCATGGGGATCACCTGCGCGTGCCCTCCGCCGGCCGCGCCGCCCTTGAGCCCCATCACCGGTCCCAGGGACGGCTCCCGCAGCGCCACGCAGCAGCGCTCACCGATGTGCGCCAGCCCCTGGGCCAGGCCCACGCTTGTGGTCGTCTTGCCCTCCCCCGCGGGGGTGGGGGTGATGGCGCTGACCAGCACCAGGCGACCCCGGGGCACGGCGCGCCGACCCAGGCGGATCTTGGCCTTGTCGTGGCCGTAGGGGACCAGGGCGCCGTCGGGCACGCCGAGTTCGGCCGCGATCTCCAGGATCGGGCGGGGGGTGACGGAGCGCGCGATGTCGAGGTCGGTGGGCATGGGCAGGATCTCCGCGCGCAGGGTGCACCAACCGGGGGGCTGGGGCCAAGCGGCGGTGCGGGGCAGCGCCGTTGATCGGCCCGGCGGGGCGTCGCCCTTGCACCCCGCGGGCGCCCGCGTCACCCTCCTTGTTCGGGGACGGAGCGGAGGAACGATGGATCCCGTCGGGGACCTGCTGGGCACAGAGATCGACGGGCGCTACCGCCTGGTGGAGCTGCTCGGCCGCGGCGGCATGGGCGCCGTGTACCGCGGAGAGCGCCTGGACACGGCGCAGGCCGTGGCGATCAAGGTCCTGCACCCGCACCTCAACGACCCCAGCGCGCGGCCCCGCTTCCTCCGGGAGGCACGCCTGGCCGCCCGGATCGAGCACCCCGGCGTCGTTCGCATCCTCGACTTCGGGCGATGGGGCGAAGGCAACGACAGCCACTACCTGAGCATGGAGCTGCTGGAGTGCCTGTCCATGGCCCAGCTCCTGCACGCCGAGCTGCCCCCGCCCCTGGCCGCCGGCCTCGCCTGGCAGGTCCTGGACGCCCTGGCCCACGTGCACGCCCGCGACGTCCTGCACCGGGACATCAAGCCGGAGAACCTGCTGGTGTCGCGGGAGCCGGACGGCGCCCTGACGGTGAAGATCGCGGACTTCGGCATCGCGGCGGCCGTGGGCAACGACCCGTCCACCCGCCTGACCGACAGCCGGGTCGTGCTGGGCACCCCCAACTTCATGGCCCCCGAGCAGGCGGTGGGCCAGACGCTCCACGGGCCCGGCATCGACCTGTACCCCGTCGGCGTCCTGCTCTACCGCATGATCAACGGCCGCATGCCCTTCGAAGGCACGCCGATGGCCGTGATGGTCGCCAAGACCCGCAAGGATCCCGCCTGGCCCGCCGAGGGCCGTGGCGCCGACGCCCCCCAGGCCCTGCAGGAGGTCGTCCTGCAGTTGCTCGCCCGGAAGCCCGAGGACCGCTACGCCTTCGCCGCCGACGCCCGCGCCGCCCTGCGTCCCCACTGCGCTCCGGCGTGGCTGGCCCGCGACGCCTGGCAGGCCCTGGGTGGGCCGCTGCCTGACATCGTGGGCCCGCCCCCCGCTGCAAGCGCCACCGCCGCCGCCTCCGAGCACCCCACCTGGCTGCACGCGGCGGTCTCGGGGCCCTTCTGGGGCCGCCGGCAGGAGCTGGAGCGCCTGGACTCGCTGGCCCGGGAGGTGGAGGGCGGCGACGCGCGCGCGGTGCTGGTGCACGGCGACGCCGGGGTGGGCAAGTCGAGCTTGCTGCGCAGCTTCGCCCTGCAGATGGCCGAGGCCGGGCGCTTCACGCTGATACGCTACCAGTGCGTGGACAACGGCGGGGACTTCGTGGAGGGCATCGACCGCTTCCTGGGCACGCTGGGCCGTCCCCGGGACGACGTGGCGGTGGCCGCCCGGGAGTTCCTCGCGCGGCACGACGAGCAGGACGAGGCCGAGGTCACCCGCATCGCCAGCCTCCTGCGGCCGACCCGGGACGCCGCCCGGGATCCCCAGGCCGCCCAGGCGCTGGCGGTGCGGGTGCTGCGCCGCCTGGCCCGCCGCCGCCCGGTGCTCTTCGTCATCGACGACGCGGCGCTGGCCGGGGCCTCGGCGGCGGCGTTCGTTGCCTACTGCCTCTTCGAGGCCGCCTACCAGCCCTTCCCGTTGATGCTGGGGGTCACCTGGCGCGACTCCGATGCCACGCCCAGCTTCGAGCGGAGCCGCGCCCGATCGGATCGGTTCGAAGGCAGCGCCCGCTCCACCTGGCCCCTGGAGCCCCTGGCCCAGGGAACGCTGATGCAGGGCCTGCGCGAGTCGGCGGACCTGTCCACGCCCCAGGCCGCGGCCCTGGCGACGCGCGCGGGCGGCAACCCCCTGTACGCGCGCCTGCTCCTGGAGGCCCCGGAGGAGGAGGGCGACGTGCCCTCCCGCCTGCGCTCCCTGCTGGAGGCCAACCAGCGCAGCCGCCTGCAGCGGGCTCGGGCCCCGGATCGCGCCCGCCGCCTGCTGGAGGTGATCGCGGTGCTGGGCGGCCGGGTGGAGATCGACCTGGTCCATGCCTTCATGACCGGCGACCCGCGCGCGCTGGACGTGGAGGAGGACCTGGACGACCTGGTGGACGTGGGCCTGCTGGCCGAGCCGCCCCACGGCGACGATCCGGTGCTGATCTTCCCCCACGGCCTGGCCCGGGACGTGGTCCTGGAGACCACCCTCCCCCGCCGGGCCCGACGCCTGCACAAGCACGCCGCAGCCACGCTGCACCGCTGGGGGGCGGAGCGCAGCCGGGTGGTGAGCGCGCGGGTGGCGGCGCACCTGGACGCCGCTGGGGAGCGCCAGCCCATCGCCGACGCGTGGCTGCGGGCGAGCCGGGACGAGCAGGGTCGAGGGGACGTCTCCCGCGCCGCCGATCTGGCGCGGCGGGCGCTGGCGGCGATGGAGCCGGGCGACGATCGCGCGCCCTCGGCGGAGCTGCTGCTCGGTCAGCTGCTGGCCGAAGCCGGGATCGCCGACGAGGCCCGCGCCGTGCTGGGGGGGCTGCTCGACGGCCCCCTGGCCCTGCCGGCGAGCGAGGCGCTCGCGCACCTGCTGGAGGTCTCGGGGCAGGGCCTGGCCCAGGCGCGGCTGCTCAGCCGGCTGGCCCCCATCGCCGCCACCGCCGATCGGGATCGCAAGCGCGCGTTCCAGCGGCTGCGCGCGGCCTGGCTGAACGGCTCGGGGCGCTTCGACGAGGCGATCGAGCACGCCCGCGAGGCCCTGGACGGGGCGCAGCCCGGACGGGACGCGGTCCTGGCGGCCGAGCACCTGGCCTTCGCCCACCGCCTGGCCGGGCAGCCGCAGGAGGCCATGCAGGCGGCCGGCGTCGCTCGAGCCCAGGCCCGCGACGACGACGACCGCGCCCGCGCCGCCCGGGCTGCGGGGCTGGTGCGCCTCTGGACCGGCGACGTGGATCGGGCCCGCCGGGACCTCAGCGACGCCGCGGAGCTCCTGCGTCGGAGCGGTCGCACGATGCGGCTGAGCCGGGTGCTGCTGGACCTCGCCACCGTCGACCTCGTGGAGCGCCGCTTCGACGCGGCCCGCAGCAGCCTGGCCGACGCGCAGCGCACCGCCCAGGCCGCCGGGGACGTCTGGTCGGAGCAGGCAGCCGCCTTTCGTGGGATCTACGCCGACCTGCTCGACGGCCGGATCGACGGGGTCCGTGCCCGGGTGGAGGCGCTGCTGCCCCGGGCCGCAAGCACCGGCCTTCGCTTCTTCCTGGAGGCCCAGCCGCCCCTGAACTGCTGGTTGGACGTCGCGGAGGGCAACCCCGCTCGAGGCTTCGCGCAGCTGGCCTCCCTCCCCCGCCTGGACGCCTGGCCCGCGGTGCCCGACGCCGCCTGGCTCATGGAAGGCATCGGCCGGGCCCTGGTCAGCCGGGGCAACCGCCGCGCCGCCGACTTTTTCGAGCTCGCCGCGCTGTACTGGGGGCGCTGCGGCAACGTCGACGAGCAGGCGCGCATGAGAGCGCGGGCCGCCCAGGCCCGGTGATCGCGCCGGCCAGCCGCCGCGATTGCGCCATCGCCCTGCCGACCGCCCGCGGTCTGTGCAACAATCGCCCCGTGCTTTCTTCCTATCAACCGCTCCCTCGGAGAAGAGCGAGCCCCTGATGACCAACAGACTCTTCGTAGGCGGCCTGCCGTGGGCTGCCGACGAGCAAGACCTCCGCCGTACTTTTGAACCCTTCGGCAACGTGACCGACGCCGTGATCATCAACGATCGCGAGACCGGTCGGTCCCGAGGCTTCGGCTTCGTGACCTACGAGACCGCCGAAGAAGCTTCAGAGGCAATCAAGAACCTTGACGGCGCCGACATCGGCGGCCGCAACATCCGCGTGCACGAAGCGCAGGGTCGGGCTGGTGCCGGCATGGCGCCGCGCCCCGGCGGGCGATCCGAGGTGATCGTGCGCGGGAGCGGAGCCCCTCCGGGCGGCGGCTATGGCGGCCCTCCGCGCCCCCCCAGCGGTGGCTACGGTGGGCCCCCACGTCCCCCGGGCGGCGGCTACGGAGGACCTCCGCGTCCCTCAGGCGGCGGCTACGGCGGACCCCCGCGTCCTCCGCCGGTGCCCTTTGGCGCCCCCCCGGAGGAGGAGGGCCCGCCCGAACGCCCACGCAAGGCGGACCGGATCCCCAAGAAGGCAAAGAAGCAGATCGCCGCACGCGCCAAGGCGGCGCCGCCCCGCGAGGACGCCTTCGCCAACAAGCCGCGGCGCGGTCGGGGAGGCGGCCCCAGCAAGCGCGGGCGCTCCTTCGACGACTTCGTCGACGACGACTACTAGCCAAGGCGGCCAGGCCCTGGCTGCGACGACCTCCGACCGCCGGTGACCTTCGCCGGCGGTCGGCGTTGTTCTCGCTCAGCTTGGGACACCGTGCGCCCCTCTCGGGATCGCCGCCGCCGTCCCCCCGTCGACCCCGCTGGGCCGCGATCCGCCCGGGCGCTCACTCGGTGGGCAGCCCCACCTGGCAGAACGCGCCGCCCGGCGCATTGAGGGGCGGCAGGCTCCACGCGGCGTCCCGGGCCGGCAGCGTCGCCAGGGGGACCAGATCCACCAGGGGATGGCGCAGCATCACCCAGCCCTGATCGTCGCTGAAGTTGGTGGCGCCGTAGAGGTAGAGGTCCATCACGTTGGTCTGCCAGCAGTCCACGGAGTCGCACGACACGACGGTGTCCACCAGCTCGTCGTGCTGCCCGCCCCCGATCTCGGACGTGTGGTAGAGCCCCAGGAAGTGGCCGATCTCGTGCGCGGCCAGGGACGCCGCCGTCGTGGCGTCGCCGGACAGGATGTGAGACGCCACCATCGCCACCCCCGACTGGCCCGTGCCGCCGGCCAGGGCGGGGCCCGGGACGTGGGCCGCGATGCCAGCCGCGTCGGCGTCGGGCAGGTCGAGGTCGTCCACGATGAAGATCGGCAGCACCCGCTCGGTTCCGCTCACCGACTGACGGAACAGGTCGGTCAGCTCGCTGTAGCTGCTGACGCGGTTGTTCGGCAGCGACGGCAGGTCGAAGTAGCGCAGGGTGCCCAGGCCGATGTCGGCCCCCAGGAACGCCGACTCCAGAGCGGCCACGAAGTCGCCGAAGTCGCCGCTGGAGGGCGTGCTGCCCACGCTCGTGCCCGAGCCCGACACGAAGTAGAAGTCCAGGTCCAGCAGCCCTGCCTCCACCGACTCGAAGGCGCGCTTGACCACCACCTGACTGTGCAGGATCGCGCTGCTGACCTGCGCTGGGTCCGAGTAGGGGAAGATCGTGTAGGGGCCCGTGGGCCAGGGCACATTCGGGTGTCCGGGCACCCCGCCGGCGAAGGGCTCCGACCCCGACGCGCCGATGCGGTAGACGGTGTCGTTCACGCCGCCCAGGGCGTAGTCGCCGTTCGGATCCTGAAGGTAGGCGAAGAGGTAGGGCACCGGCGTGCTGACGTCCGGCTCCACCTGGACCTGGGCGGAGACGGCGGAGGCGATGACGTTGAAGTTGATGGAGTTGGGCGTGGTCGGATCGAAGTCCACCGGCCCCAGCTCGTAGACCAGCAGGTCGCCGTTGGCGAAGTCCAGGGAGATGCTGGCGACGAGGCCGTGCAGGGCCAGCTCGAACTCCACGGCGTGCACGCCGTCGGCGTGGTCCTCGGTCACCAGGTCCACCTGGGCGGTGCTGGTGGCGATGTTGAAGAAGGTGAAGCCGGTCTGCACCCCGTCGATGCGGATGAGCAGGGGGCCAGGGTCCAGGCCGTCGGTGGCCAGCTCGATCAGGTCGCCCACCGCCACCGACGCGCCGTCGGCAGGCCAGGTCACGCTCAGCCAGGTGGGGGCGGGCACGGGGGTGGCGTCGTCGTCGTCGGCTGCGTCGTCGTCGTCCGCTGCGTCGTCGTCGTTGGCTGCGTCGTCGTCGTTGGCTGCGTCGTCGTCGTTGGCGGTGTCGTCGTCGTTGGCTGCGTCGTCGTCGTCTGCGGTGTCGTCGTCGTCCGCGGTGTCGTCGTCGTTCGCTGCGTCGTCGTCGTCTGGCTCGCCGATGGCCCCCGAGCTGGGGCAACCGACGCAGCAGAGCAGGGCGAAGAGCAGGGATCGGCGCAAGGGGACCTCCGAGCCTGGGGATCGTAGCAACTCCGGCCGCCTCACCCCGGGTCCAGCACCACCCGCGCCGCCGTGGAGTGCAGGACGTCGCCCACGGGCGCGCGCAGGACCGCGTCCAGGGTCAGGACGGGACCGTCGGTCCAGGCCGCGTGCCACTCGCTCCCGCCCCTGGCGACGGTGGACCAGGCGGCGAGGGCCTTGGCGCGAAACCGCCGGACGCAGTCGGGACCGAGGGTGGCGGCAGAGCGTGGTGTCCCCGAGTTCCCGATCCTCAGCTCTGCCTCCGCGCCGTTCCCCTCCCCCGCGAGGCCCTACACCCCCAGCCCTCCACCCCCCTCTCCCCGTTCGCGATCGACGGCGGACCGGGATCGCGAACGAGCGCTGCGTTCAACCCGGGCGGGGGGAGGCGACCGGGCTCAGTCTTCGTCGGGGTCGCGGTCGCCGAAGATCCGGACGAGTCCCCCCGGGTCGGGGATGTCGTCGTAGGGCAGATCGAAGACCCACGAGGTCTGTACGTCCCCCTCAGCCAGGTCCTCAGGGGGGTCGATGCATTCGATCGGCCACCGGACGTGGATGTCCTCGCCCTCGATCGGGTAGCCGACGATCGTTCCAAACCCCGCGTTCTCGGCCTCGGCCAGCTCGGGCGACCCCTCCTCACTGTAGACCGCCACGTCGGTCAGGCCGGTGACCTCGACCTCATCCAGGCGCACGCGGTTGAACTCCTCGGCGAGATGGTCGGAGCTCCAGCTAAGAGTGAGTGCTTCGCCGGGGAACCCCCCGAGGTCGGGAGAGGCCCATTCCACCCACATGAAGTGCAAGGCACACGTCGCGTAGCACGGGCAATCCTCCTTGTCGTTCAGGGTGTACCCGCAGTCACTCCCAACCAGCAGCGCCGCCATCGGCACCAGGAGGGCCAGAGCGCGTGCCCCCCTCCCCCGCCTGCTCCGGGACACCACACCCTCGGCACCGCGGAGCCTGGTGCGTCGCCACACTGGCAGTTCAGTTGATTGCACATGCAGTTCCAGCGACTCGGAGCCTCATCTCCGTTCTGGGGCAAGGGAACGTCATCGCAGGGCCGACTGCCGTCGAGGTTCCAGGTTCTCCATCCCCAGTGCATCGCGTAGAGCCTGCCCACTTGAAGGGGGAAGAGGAGGACGGTATCGACATTTCCGGAGCCATCCAGATCGCACCGGCATGCCTGGTTCTGCAGCGCGTTCAGCGGCCCGCGGTTCTGGCGCAGCAGACACTCCCACCAGACGGCGTAGAGCGTGAGCACGTAGTGGTTCGCGATGATCGGCGACGCTGATATCGACAGGGGGAGGAGTGGATTCACGGCCCAGGGCAGCAGCGCGGCGAGCATGCCAAGGTAGGTCAGCAGGCTCGCGTCTACTGCCATCGGAAACTCGGTGCTGTCGAAGTAGTCGAGGTCGACCACGCTGCTGCCGGGGGACATCTGGTAGGCGGTGATCGCGTCGAAGTCGTCGTACCCCGGCCCGTCGTACCAGTCGCTCGCGATGCCCGTCCCCACCCCGAACTGGCTGGAGGAGAGGACGTGCCCGGACTCGTGGAGGAGCAATCCGGAGAGGGTCGCGAGCGCGTCGGCCAGGGTGCCCACCACCCCTGCCTTGATCTCGTACGGCTCGTTCGCACCGTGCGCCCCGGAACTCAGGAACTGCTTGACCGCTTGCTCCCGCAGCGCGTCCAGCGCCCGACGGGCCACACTGAACTCCGTGTCCTGGACGGGGCCGCCGGTGCCCTGGGTGGTGCGACTGAGAAAGACCGTGGCGCCGGGCGACCAGCCGAGCCCGCCTGCGTCGGGGTTGAAGATGGCGTCCCCGCGCACGACGATCTGCAGGGTGTAGGGGCTCCCAGGGCCGTACCAGGCCTCCATCGCGGAGACCATGTCGCCACTGGCGGGAACCGCGATCGGCCAGTCGAAACGCGCGCCGGTCGCGTCCGTGATCGGCTCCTCCCAGGAGCGGAGTTCGGGCAGAGAGCGTTCCAGGAGGCGAATGGCGAGACCGATGGTGTCGGCCTCCGCGGCGCGGCCCGGCGGGCGCAGGCTCCCATCGACGGCGCCGTTGAACGCGATGCCGCCCGGCGCGGCCTCCGCGACGGACAGCACGAAGATGTGATCGTGGATCCGCAACCAACGCGAATCGTCGCTCGTGCTGCTCAGGACATCTGGGGCTTCGGAGAACACCAGGAACGGGATCCCCGACTGCGGAGCGGGCCCCCCCGGTGCGGAGGGATAGCCCGTCCAGGCGCGGCGTGCGAAGTCGCCCGACGGGGCCGGCTCGAAGGGGAACACCCCCGAGAGGGTCGCGGCGATGTCGGGGAACGCCGGGGAGGTCCGTGGCACCTCCAGGGCCAGCTCCTCCAGGCGGAGGTAGTAGTCCTGCAGGTAGTCGCAGAGCAACCGCAGGATCGGGCGGTTGAAGCGGTCGTCCAGATCCCGCGCCACCCGGAGGCCGGGGCTCTCCACCACCGCACCGATCAGGGTCCCGGAATCGACCGCGCTCACCGACGCGTCGGTGTCGTCGATGCCGACAACCTCGCTGGACCGCCACAGCGAGAACTTCCGGATGAAGCGCTCGCAGCTGAGGTCCTCACGACTGGACACGGACGGGGGCCGAGGGGGTCTCACGGGCGGAGGGGGCGGCGGCGGGATCCGCGGCACGTCATCGTCGGAGCCATCGCCCCTCTGTCGCGCCCTTTCGGTGCTTCGGTCCGGCGGCCAGACCAGCCAGGCGGCGTCGCGGGCAGCCTGCCTTGCACCCGGAGGGCCGGCGGCACCGGTCCAGGCCTGCGAAAACCACCGGTGCCAGGCGATCCGATTGGGGTCGAACGGCAACGACGCCCGGATGTCCGTGCCACAGCCGGACTGACCGGGACCGCGCTCCTGCTCACCGTCACGGATCCATCGATCGACCGTGCGGTACGCGTCATGGTGGACCTCCATCAACCAGGGAGCGTAGCTGAGGAATGGGCCAAGGCTCCGCAGAACCTCCAGCTGCTGCAGCGCTTCCTTCACCTCCAGGCGATAGGCATTCTCGGCCTGCCCGTTGCGCTCCGCGGTTCCGCAGGCACACCCCGACTCGACGGCTTGGGCGGCCCGAATCTCCTCGGCGAGAGTCAAGTCCGGAACCTCAAGGAGGGCAACCCCGGACCTTGGGATGGCTGCGCGCTCCGGCTTGCCGCAGGCCATCAGAAGGGCTTGCCGGACGCCTGCAGCTCCAAGGTCACGCTCTCCTGGGCGCTCGCCCCGCTCACCGAGACCGCGATCTCGATCCGGACGCGCGGCCCGAAGTCGTCCGTCGACTGGACGAGCTTGTACGTCTCCGCCGACACGTCGGTGAAGGCGGTCCAGAAGGGCGTCGACTCCCAGCGCACCCCATCCATGCCCTGGTACGCCTTGATGTTGAGGCGGACTCCACTGCCGCTGACGGCCAGCACGAACAGCCCCAGCGTCAACGTCTTCGTCGCGCCGGCGAAGGGCACCTCCACGTACCAGGTCCGCGCCGAGCCGTCGGTGTTCGAGTCCAGGGTTGCCAGGGGAAAGATGGTCTTGGGTCCAATCACGGCGCACTCCTGCGGGCCACCGGTGGTGGTCCCGCGCATTCGACAACTTGGAGGACGCCCCCCACGGGCCGGTCCCCACCCCAGATGCGGCCCCGAGTCGGGACGCAGGCAGAAGCTACCCGCTCCTTCGAGCCGGGGGGGGGGGGGGGGGTTTTT
>CALCXL010000356.1 GCA_937907595.1 uncultured Pseudomonadota bacterium | reverse complement strand
CGCGCCGGGTCGGGAGGCGCCGGGTGGGGACGCGCCGCTCGGGGGCTGCGGCCGGCCGGGGAGGGCGGCGGGGCCCGAGGGCAACGCGGGCAGCCGATCGCTGCCGTCCCGCGTGATCAGGCCCGCGAGCTCCAGCAGCCACAGGAGCACCAGCAGGCCCCCGCTCCGGTCGGGCACGGGCATGAACAGCTCGTCGACTCCGCAGGGCTGCTGCAGCCGGGGGACCAGCTCCTCCAGGGGGCCGTCGCGCAGCAGCGCGGGCAGGACGTCGGCCAGGGCGTCGGTGGGCTGGATGCGGCCCGCGGAGGGCTCCGTGACCCAGGCCAGCACCTGATCCATGCGCACGTGGGCCTCGGCCCCGCGCCACAGCAGCTGCAGGGGGGGCTCGCTGGCCAGCACGGCTGAGCGCAGGATGCCGGCCGGCAGGGCGATCAGCGGCTCGAAGGACAGCTCGCCGCGCGGCCAGACCAGCGGCGCGGAGACCCCCCGGGCGACCAGGGCTCGCAGGTGCTCATGCAGGATGTCGGGGGACACGTCGTCGACCCGCAGGAGCACGTCGCGCAGGGACTCGTCGTCGTTGGCCTGCTCCCGGAGCTCGGCCAGGCGGTTCGCGTCGAGCACGCCCACCGCCGCCAGGCTCGCGCCAAGCTCCTCCTCCGGCACGTTGGACTCGAACCAGACCGGCGAGCCCGCCACCCACCAGATGCGCCGCCAGTGGCGACCGTTCTGGACCTGCACGAAGCCGCCGAGGGCCTCGTCGTGGATGCGACAACAGAGGTGCACGTAGGCCGCGGGGCTGTGCTTGACCTGCACCGTTCCGACTGTCACCGAAGCGTCCCCCTGATTGCCCCCCTGGCAGGCGATCGAGCATACCAGCGCCGGCGGTCGGCGGTCCGCCGCCGATGGAGTCGCCGAGGCGGCTCAGATCACCATGCCCTCGGAGTGGTCGAAGGCGCGGTCGACGCGCAGGGGCCGCAGGTCCACCTCCACGCCGTCGACGACCACCGCAGGGAGGTCCCGACCGGCGAGGACCAGGGCGGCGACCGCGGCCGCGGAGAAGGGCCCGAGCATGGCGCCGTGGCCGCTGAAGCCGGCGGCGTGCACCAGACCGGGCAGCTTCGGGTCCCAGCCGAACAGCGGGTTGTGGTCGGGCGTGACCGCGTAGAAGCCGGCGGTGGTGGCCTGGATGCCGGCGAACTCCGCGGTCACCGGCAGGGCCTCGGCCAGCTGCATCCAGAGTTGGAAGCCGTAGTTGTCCAGCCCGGTCTTGTGGAAGAAGTGGGCGTCGATGAGGTCCTGGTCGCCCCAGTCGAAGGCCGGCTCCGGGTCGGCGTGGTGGGCCCAACCGGCCAGCAGCTGGTCGGCGTTCTCCGGGCGGCAGTAGGCGCGGCTGGGCGTGATCGTCATGGGCCAGGTCATCAGCGCGCGGTCGTCGAGCTGGTCGCCCCGGTCCAGGAAGTAGAGGTAGCGCTTGACCGGGGAGATCGGCAGCTCGGTGCCCCCGAGCAGGTGGGAGACCCGCGGCGCCCACGCGTTGGTGGCGTTGACGAAGACGTCGCCCCGGAACTCCTCGCCCGCGGCCGTCTGCACCGCCACCAGCCGGCCGTTGGCGGTGGTGCCGCCCACGACCTGCGCGTTCTGGCGGAGCACGCCGCCCAGCTCTTCCACCCGGCGGAAGCCCTCCATGTAGACGACGTCGGGGTGCAGGAAGCCGTCGGTGGCGCAGAACGTCGCGCCCACCAGGGACTCCGCGGCGGCCTGGGGGAAGCGCTCGGCCACGTCGCCGGGGCGGAGCACCTCCACGTCGTGCAGCCCGTTGGCCCGCTGCATGGCGACCTGCTGCTGGGCGGTGGCCCAGGCGGCCGGGTCGTCGGCGTTGTAGAGGAACAGGTAGCCGTTCTGCACCAGGACCTGGCCCTGGCCGGGCTCGCAGCGAAAGTCCTCGGCGAAGCGCTCGTAGCTGCGGGTGGCGTAGACCATCGCCCGCACCGTGGCGGGGGTGCTGAACTGCTGGCGGCTGCAGGCGGCCGAGCGGGACGACGAGCCCGCGCCCTTCTCCCGGGCCTCCAGGACGGTGACGTCGGCGCCCTCCTCCAGCAGCCGGTGGGCGAGCAGCGCGCCGGTGATGCCGGCTCCGATGATGACGACCTTCTTGGGGGGCATGGACCGATCTTACGGAAGCGCGTGGCTCCGGATCGTCCAGGTGCGAACGAGGGGGGCGCCGCCGCGCATGGGGCGCCAGCTCACCGGCACCGCGCGGCCATCGGCGGTGGGCAGGAAACGCTCGACGTCGGCCCCGCCCTCGAACCAGAGGCCGTCGCGGGCCGCCAGGGTGCGGCGCAGGGCGGCGACGTGGATCGGCGAGGGGTCGTCCAGCACCGCCACGACCTCGGGCACGGGCTCCCAGGCGGTGATGAGGGCCAGCGTGTCCCCCTCCTCCGCGGTCGGCGTCAGGCGCATCCACTCCTGGTCCCCGGGCACGGCGTAGGCCCGGGCCGCGGTCCAGCCACGCTGGTCGCGGGCGGGGTTGGGGTAGAGCGCCGTGGCGGTGTCGCCGCTGAGCCAGAGCACCGCGCTCCACCCCTCCTGCTCGCCGGCGAAGCTGAGCTGCAGGCGGCTGCCGACGGGCCAGGTCTGCTGGGATTCCAGGGCGCCCGGGGCCTGGCCCAGAGGCGGCTGCACCACCACCTGGGCGGCCATCCCGAGGGTGGGGGAGGCGGCGCGGGGGCGCAGGTCCGAGCCCCAGGCAGACAGCGCCACGCAGAGCTGGACGAGCAGGACCAGCACGGTCCAGAGGCCGCCGCGGCCGTGGGCGCGTCCACCGCGGGCCGCCAGCCAGCGGAGCAACAGGGGGTCGATCGTCATGCCGAAGTCCTCTCCAGGAGCGCCTCCAGGGCCTCCAGCTCGTCGTCGCAGCCCAATTGGGCCGACCAGTCGCGTTCGTGGTGATCCAGGGCGCGCAGGTCCCGCCCCGCCGATGGGGTCGCCAGGTCCTGCCGCAGCGCCGCGGTGCGCACCCGACGGGCCAGGGGGAGCACGCCGGCCAGGGCGTCGGCCAGGGCGCGCCGGCGAGGCTCCACCCGGGGGTCGGCGATGGCGGCGACCCGCTCCAGCTGCACCGCCAGGGCGGCGGCGTGGGCGGGCAGGGACTGCAGGTGGCGGCGGGAGCGTCGGGCGGCTCGCCACGCGCGCCAGCCCCGGCGGGAGGGGGCGGCGTCCAGG
>CALCXL010000355.1 GCA_937907595.1 uncultured Pseudomonadota bacterium | reverse complement strand
CGAGATGGGCCGAATTCGGCCGCAGCGTGCCGCGGGGAGTAGGTCCACGGGCTGCCAAGGCCGCTCCGTCGGCCCGTCGCCCCGCTGTGGCAAGCTGCGCGCCATGAGGGAGCTCCTGGTCTTCGACGGCACCGCCCTGCTGTTCCGCGCCTACTACGGCGCGAAACAGGCCTTTCGCTCCCCCGACGGGGTGGAGGTGGGCGCGGTGCTGGGCATGTGCCACAGCGTGCAGCGGCTGCTGCGCTGGGAGCGTCCCGATCGCGTCGCGGTGGTGTTCGACGCCGGTCAGCGCACCTTCCGCAACGATCTGGACGAGCGCTACAAGGCCCACCGCGGCCCCGCCCCCGACGACCTGAAGCCGCAGTTCGATCTGGCCCGCGCCGCCGTCGAGCACCTGGGCCTGCCCTGCTGGACGCAGCCGGGCTTCGAGGCGGACGACCTCATGGCCACCCTCGCGCGTCTGGCCGGGGAGACCGGGCGCCCCACCCGGCTGATGAGCGTGGACAAGGACCTGTGCCAGCTGGTGAGCGACGGCACCCCCTCGGTGGTGGTGGAGGATCCCCACGCCGGGCGGGTCTACGACGCCGCGGGGGTGCACAAGCGGCTGGGCGTGCCGCCCCAGCAAGTGGTCGACTACATGGCGCTCATCGGCGACTCGTCGGACAACGTGCCCGGCGTGCGCGGGGTCGGCCCGAAGACGGCGCGCGCGCTGATGGAGGCCTTCGGCGATCTGGACTCGCTGTACCGCTCCCTGGATCAGGTGGCCGCCCTGGACCTCCGGGGGGCCAGCACCCTGGCCGCCAAGCTGGAGGCGGGGCGCGAGGAGGCGATGCTGGCCCGGCAGCTGGTGACGCTGCTGGACGACGTGGACATGGGCATCGCCGACGTGGACGAGCAGACGCGCTGGGCCGGGCCCGGCATGCAGGACGCCGACCACTTCTTCGAGGAGTTGGGCTTCCTGGGGCCGCTGCGGGGGCTGCGGGCGATGGCCCTGTGATCCCGTGGGACCGCGCGACGTCGCCTACATGCGCTGGGACGCGACGTAGGCCCGCAGCAGCGCGCTCTTGAGCCCCGCGGCGTCGGCGTAGCGCTCCTTCGGGTTCTTCGCCAGCAGGCGCAGGATGACCTCCTCCACCTCCCGGGGGATGCTGGGCTCGATGTCCCGGGGGGGGATCGGCTCCTCGCTCAGGTGGTTGAGCAGCAGGGGCATCAGGTCCTCGTCCTCGAACACCGGGTTGCCGGTGAAGACCTCGTACATCACCGCGCCCAGGGCGTAGAGGTCCGCGGCGGGGCCGATCTCCTGGTTGCCCTGGATCTGCTCGGGGCTCATGTAGCGGGGGGTGCCCACCCGCACGCCGGTGATGGAGATGGACGACGAGTCCACCGCCTTCGCCACCCCGAAGTCCATGACCCGCAGCCGCCGTCCCCCCGTCATCACGAAGAGGTTCGCGGGCTTCACGTCGCGGTGCACGATCCCCTCCGCGTGCGCGTAGCCCAGCCCGTCGCAGGCCTGCATCATCAGCTGCAGGGCCACGCCGATCTCCACCACGCTGTTGCGCTTCTGGCAGAAGATGGCCAGGTCGTCGCCCTCCAGCAGCTCCATCGTGATGTAGCGGGCGCCGTGCCAGGTGCCGAAGTCGAAGGTCCTCACGATGTTCGGGTGCACCAGCCGACGGTGGATCTTCATCTCCCGACGGAAGCGCCGCAGGCGCAGCTGATCGTCGACGACGACCCGGAAGAGCTTGAGGGCGACGTGCTCCTTCAGCTCCTCGTCGTAGACCCGGTAGACCGTGGCCATCCCGCCGGCGCCCAGCTTGTCCTTGACCACGAAGCGCTCGCCGATGCGGGTGCCGCGGCGGATCAGCCCGTCGTCGAACTCCCCGCCCGGGGTGGGGTCCGGGTCGTCCCGCGGGTCGTCCCGGGTCATCGTCGGCGGCCGCAGGGTCGGGGCCCGCACGGCGTCGGGCTGGTTGGGGTCCGGCAAGTGCGGCGACCGGGGCGGCGGGGCCAGCGCGCCCGGCGAGGAGGTGGGTCCCTGGTAGTCCCAACTGGCGCTGTCGGCGCTGAGGTGATCGCTCTCGTCCTCCGGCCGACGGGCGGGCTCCGAGTGGCCGCTGGGTCGGACGGCCTCCAGGGAGCGGCTGGCGTAGAGGTGGTCGTAGTCGATGTCCGGTGCGGTCTGGGTGGCGTTGTGGTTGCCGCTCGGGGCGCGCGCGGGCGCCGGCGTGGGCGGCGGGGTCGGGCTGGTCTGCCGCAGCACGCTCTCGAACTCCAAAGCGGGGTCCGACGCCCCCACCGCCGGCGCGGGCCGCGACGTCACCTCCTGCCGGAAGCGCTCCAGCAGCTCGTCCTGGGTCTTCAGGGGGAAGAGGATGCCCTCGGGCCAGGGGCTGCCGTGCACCGGCTCGCCGCGCATCGCCTTGACCGCCTCCGACTTGAGGCCCGCCCGCATCAACAGGCTGGCCGCCTTGCTCCGCTCGCCCAGGTTGCCCAGCAGGCCCACGGCCTCCCGCCGCGCGCCGCCCCGGGCGAAGCAGAGGGCGGCGTCCAGGGCGCGTCGTTGGGCGCTGGCAGGCAGGTAGCGGACCTGGGTGGCGCGCTCGGGCAGGTGCAGCAGCAGCACCAGACCGGCCTCGTAGAAGCGGCCCATGTGGCTCAAGATCCGCGCGCCGTCCTGCCACCCCCCCGCGGACATGTACTCCACGAGCGCGGCTGGAAGGTTGTGGTTGCGCTCGTACATGCGCGCCCGCTGCACGCCCTGGGGGGGTGCCGACGGTGCGCCGTAGCTGCCGCTTGACGGGGGTGCCCGCTCGGTCAACCCATGGTCCTCACTTGCCCCTCGCTCCCGATCAGAGCTTAACAGAGCCGGCGGCAGCGGCCCTGCCGTCGTGCCATCGCGGAGCGCCGTCGCTCCTCCGCCGGTCGAGGTGCCCCGGCTACAGCGCCAGGCCGCCCACGTTGCCCCATCCGTCGTCGATCTCAACCGTCCAGGGGCCCGCGCTCAGCCCGCTCAGGTCCACGTCCACGGTCGAGGCCGTGTCCGTGCTGGCCGACAGGGTGCAGGGCAGGTCCATGGTGTCGCCGACCCCATCCCGGGCCACGCAGGCGACGCCGTCGACGCCGGGCACCAGGGGGGTGGGCGTGCGGGGCGCCGATTCCAGGTGCAGCAGGCGGTAGCCGCGGGGGGAGGGGGCGTAGGACACCGACGCGGCCAGGGCGTCGCCGGCGGGGGTGCCGCTGACCTGGACGTCGGCAGGCAGCACGGCGAAGGGCGCGCTGGTGGTCTCCCAGGGGATGGTGTCGTAGGGGTAGTCGCCGTCCGCGGGGTCTCGGGAGTCGCCCCAGGCGTGCAGGCGGTAGGTGCCCAGGGGCAGGGCGGGCAGCCGATCCAGGCCGCTCCACGTGTCCAGGGCCTGCCATTCGACGTGGTAGATGTGGTCCCGCCGGGGATCCGGGTCGTCGCCGGTGCCGCTGAGGGGACGCGGCGTGTAGCTGACCAGGATGTCCGGCAGCGCGTCGCTGATGGGCGCGCCCTGGGGCGTCAGGAGCGGCTCCCAGGTGCCCGGCGACGTCTCCCGCTCGACCTCCACCCGCAGCAGGCCCGTGGCGGGGTCGCTGCCGAAGAACGTCCAGCGGGCCACGTCCTGGATGCGGCGCAGGTCGACCGGCTCGGCCTCGGTGGGCTGGATGCCGTCGGCGGTCCAGACGTAGTCGGGCAGGGGATCGGCGGTGGTGCCGGCCTCCGGCGTGGCGTCGGGCTCCACGAAGGGCGTGTCCCAGTCGGGGTACCAGGTCTCCGTGGGGTAGTCGGGCCAGGCGGGGTCCTCGCGCACGGGGGAGTTGGCCACGGCGGTCAGGTCGATCAGGCGCTCCATGAGGTGCTCGCCCTGCAGCGGCCCCCACCACGTGATCGTCGACTCGTAGCCGGCGTGCAGCCAGTCCTCCACCGTCAGCAGGTAGCCCTCGTGGTCCATGGCGTAGGCGATCACGAAGGTCTCGGGCACCCCGGCCTCCACCTTGCTGCGGTGTCGCAGGAACTGGGTCCACAGGGTCGTCGCCTCCCCCGGCGCGAAGGCGATGACCACGTCGTCGCTGCGCGTGCCTTCGCCCACCGTGGTGATGGGGATCTGCCGCAGGCCCAGGGCGCCCAGGAGGGCGGTGCGCGACTCCGGCAGGGGCAGGGGGTAGTCGTCCCGGGACTCGACGTAGCGCCGGAAGCCGATGCGGAACAGGCTGTAGCCCAGGTCGATGTCCAGGCAGGACGCGTACTGGGGCAGGGGCACGTTGAGGCCGAAGATGGAGATGTCGATGTCCGGCTCGCCGCAGAGGGCCGCGCCGAACTCCGTCCAGAACTCGTCCAGGGGGGACAGGACCTCGCAGTCGGGCGTCCACTCCAGGTTGCAGGCTTCGTCGCTCCAGATGCGCATGTCCGGGACGTAGGGCTGCTCGTCCCACAGCGGGTCCCACTCCATGTAGTGCAGGTCGGTGGTGCCGTTGCGGGTCACGCGGATGTCCCGGCCCTGGCGCACGTAGCGCTGCACGGGCTCCATCTGGATGGGATCGCTGGACAGCTCCACGGCGTCGTAGAGGGCCAGCAGGCGGTCCGCCGCGTGGTTGCCCAGCCACTCCATGCGCGCGAAGCCGTCGAAGGACCCCGCCGGGGAGGAGTCGCCGCCCGCGCCCTGGCCCATCATCCACACCGGCCCGCCGTGCCGCTGGTTGAGCAGGTCGGTGACGTGGCCGGCCGTCTCCGAGGTGATCATGGAGTTGTCGCCGCCCATGATCGTGCCGTGCACGCCGAACGCGAAGAGCGCCGCGATCGGCTCTCCCTCCACGCTGTCTATGCGCAGCATGGTGGCCCGCTCGTCCTTCCAGCCGGGCCCGCTGACGGTGCCGTCGGGCTTGAGCAGGGCCGAGTTCTCCTCGCGGCGGTCCCGGAAGATGGAGTCGTCGCCGATGGGGTCGAAGAGGGGGTCGATGCCCAGGCCGATGGCCGCCTCGGTGGCGTCGTCCCGGGCCTGCAGGGCCTGCGCGACGATCTGCGCGACCATGCGCTCCTGGATCTCCTCCCGCCAGAAGTCGGCCCCGAAGAAGAGCAGCGTGGCCTTGCTGAACGCGCCGTAGGAGCTGTGGCTGTGGTTGGTGAAGGTGAAGACCGAGTCGGTCAGATCGGTGCCCGTCGCCTCCGTCAGCGCCTCGCCGATCGCCTCGGTCAGGCCGTCGTAGCTGTAGATCAGGTCGACGCGCACCAGCACAGC
>CALCXL010000354.1 GCA_937907595.1 uncultured Pseudomonadota bacterium | reverse complement strand
GGCTCCTCGATGGGCGGGGGACCAGCGATGCGGATCGTCTCCGTGCGGCGCAGGAACGTGAGTTCGTCGTCCCCGAGCAGCTCCGCGCCGCGGGGGAGGATGACGAGCGTGGCGTCGAAGACGGTGGCGTCGCCCCAGGTCTTGCCCCAGGAGCCCTCCGTCCGCTGCACGGCGAAGGCGTACTTGTTCTCGCCCACGTTGCGCCGCGTGAGGTCCTGCTTGGGCCGGCCGTCGGTGGGGATCAGCCACACCTGGATGGGCTCGAAGGTGTGCTCGGCGTACTCGGGAAGCCGCTGCAGCACCAGCAGATCCACGGAGTCCGTCGTGTCCTCCGCCTCCGCGAAGGGAACGCAGGGCAGGCCCGGGTTCCAGGTGGAGCCGCAGCCAGAGATCTGCCAGGTGTAGGGGTCGATGCCCGCCAGGGCGACGATGGGCTCGGTGCCACCGGTGGCCCCTGCGGGATCCGCGTCGTCGCCGCGCCCGCTCAGCAGGATGAACGCCAGCAGCAGACCCAGCAGGGCGACCATGCCGCCCACCAGCAGCAACGCGCCGGAGAACGAGGAGGCCTCCCCCTGCGCCTCCTCGGGCAGCTGATCCCAGTCGATGCCCGAGCCCGTGGTGTCGGGATCCGCGGGCGGCGGCGTGTCCGCGTTGGCCGGCGCGGGGGCGGCCGCAGGGGGGCGCACGGGACGCGGGGGCGGCGCGCTGGCCAGGTCCGAGATGTCCAGCCCCGGGGTGACCTCCACTTCGAAGACCAGTCCGTCCACGGGCTCCCAGCGCTCGTTCGGGCGCTGCGAGGCCAGGGCCAGGGCCTGCAGCGACGTCTTGGGCAGGGGCGGCGACGTCTTGTACTGGCCGAAGACCTGGAAGAGCAGCGTGCCCTTCTCGATGCCCGGGTAGAGCACGAGCCCCACCTGGAAAGGCACCTGGTCCAGGTCGTAGCCCACCTCACCCAGCAGCTGGGCGATGCGGATGTTGTTCTCCAGGGGGTCGTAGACGTCCCCCGCCCGGAACCGGTGGGGGGAGACGATGCGCACCACGCCCAGGATCTTCTGCTTGCCCGCGGCGGGGAAGGTCGACGCCATGAAGCGCAGGGACGTGACGATGTCCACGTGCTCCTGGTCCGGGTCCTCGGACATGCTGCCCAGGAAGCGCACGCGCGTGATCGTGATGTGGTTGTCCGGCGTCTTGCTGCCCAGCAGCACGCCGATGCGGTCGGCCTTCGTCTCCACCACGGAGGCGGCCATGCCCTCCAGGATCGGCAGGACCGCTCCCTCCGCCCGGTCTTCTCCCAGGGTGAGCCAGCGCGGGTCCTCCCCCTTGACCAGGCCGATCTGGTGCAGGACGGGCACCACGTGCTCGCGGGTGACCTCGTCCTCGGCGTCCCCGGGCTCCCCCTCTTCGATCCCCTCGACCTCTACGACCTGAAACCGCCAAGGGAGCAGCCCTGCGACCTCCCTTCGCGGAGGGGCGCCATACAGGCGCAGGCCTGGGAGCAGGGGGAGGTTCTCGCCGCGGTTGCAGAAGAAGCCGACCGACGTGTCCGCCGTGCCCACCCGGGGCGCGAGCACCAGGGCGAACTGGTAGGGCCGGTGGAAGTCGCGGTGGGTGCGCAGGTCGTAGCGGCTGAGGAACACCGCCATGTTCGGGTGCGTGTGGTACCAGCTGACCAGCTTCAGCTCTTCACCGGCGACGCGGCTCATCTCCTCCATCTGGTCCATCAAGTCGTCCCACACCGAGTAGGTGAACTTGAAGTGGACCGGCGAGCTGTCCTCGTCCCGGGCGATGGCGATGTGGCTGACCTTGATGACCTGGCTGTCCCCGCTGGCCGTGCCGAGCAGGATGCCTGCGACCTCCCGGTCCTCCTTGATCGAGCGCTGACCCTCCAGCTGCAGGGTGTGCGCGACCTTCCAGTCCAGGTAGACGGTGGGCATCTCCGCCGGCGACTGCGCCTCGGGGACGGCGCCCACCCACAGATGATCAGCTGGCACGTCCAGCAAGGCTTCGGCCTCGCCGGTCTCTTCAGCCTCGAATATGGGTTCGTCGACGGAACTCATGCAGGACCGTGGGCCGAAGCGGCAGCCTTTCGAGGTGGGACGAGGTCCGACCCTTCGGGTCGGCGACGCACCATGATACCGGTCCGGGCTCTCCTTTGCGGGTTTGACAAGATCGCTCCCCCTTGAGGATCCTGGGGCGCGCCCCCATTGAAGTGGGAACGCAGGCAGCGGCCCCCTGGGGGCCAGCCCGCCAGGAAGTGACATGGCCGCCGATCCGATCCGATTCACGCTCATCGAAGACGGCGTCGACCTGCGTCCCTTCGACTTCACGACGAACCGGATCCAGATCGGCTGCGACGCGTCGCGCGGCGACAACCTGCTGATCGAGCTGCCCGCCGGCAAGCGGCACGTGCGCGCGAAGGTGATTCGCAGCGACGACTACGTCGAACTGGAGGTCATGGGCGGCCCCGTCTGGCTGCAGGGCTCGCGCATGGACGAGGGCGACGTCGCCGAGCTCAACGTGGGCGACATCCTCATCTTCGGCAGCCGCAAGGACGGCGGCAGCAAGCTGCGCTTCGAGTACTCGAAGGAAGCAGAGATCGTCATGGACGACGTGGC
>CALCXL010000353.1 GCA_937907595.1 uncultured Pseudomonadota bacterium | reverse complement strand
GGGGGGGGGGCGAAGGCGCCTTCAGGGGGGCGGCCGCAGAGCAGGGTGTAGAGCAGGGCGCCGGCGGCGTAGACGTCCATGGAGGGGGAGGCGTCGGCGCCGCTGAGGGCCTCGGGGGCGATGTAGCCGGGGGTGCCGAGGGCTTCGCCGGTGGCCGTCAGGTCGCGGCCGCGGGCGGGCATGGCGGCGATGCCGAAGTCGACGAGCTTGATCGAGCCGTCGGCGCGCAGCAGGACGTTGGACGGTTTGACGTCGCGGTGCACGACGCCCGCGTCGTGGGCGGCTTGCAGGGCCTCGCAGACCTGGATCACGATGGCGACGGCTTCGGCGGGCGGCAGCGGACCGACGACCGGCGAGCCTTCGACCAGCTCCATCTCCAGCCAGTGCACGCCGTCGTGGGTGCCCGTGCCGAAGACGCGCACCACGGCGGGATGATCGACGCGGGCCAGGAGCTGGGCTTCGCGGCGAAAGCGCTCGACGAGGGCGGGTCGGGCGGCCAACTCGTCGGGCAGGAGCTTGACCGCGGCGGGGCGATCGAGGGCGACGTTGGTGGCGGCGAAGACGGTGGACATGCCGCCGCGGCCGAGCTCGTCGTGCAGCTCCAGGTCGCCCAGGATCAGGGTCGGCAGGGGGGCGTCCAGCAGGCAGCGGGCGCAGACGTCGCCCACGAGGACGGCCGTGCAGCGGGTGCAGCGGGTCATCGGGTGGGGGCCGACGGGCCGGGGGCCGAGGAGGCGGGCGAGGTCACGACGACAGCACCCCGATGAGGACCGCCAGCTCGGCGTCAACGTCGCCTCCTTCGCCCACCGTGTCGGCCACTTCTTGCTGCAGGTGGTGGCGGAAGCGGGCGCGGGCGCGGTGGAGCAGGGACTTGATGCGGGCGACGGACGTGTCGTGGGCGGCGGCCAGCTCGGCGTAGGGCGGCAGCTCCTGGCCGGAGAAGTAGGCGCGCACGACATCGAAGGGGCCGCTCCGGTCCTCCTGGGTGAACTCGGCCTCCAGGCGGAGCAGGGCGCGCGCCATGACGGCCTGGGCCCAGGCGCGGTCGAAGGCGTCGCCGGGGTCGTCGGCAGCGGCGGCGTCCAGGCGGTCGAGCAGGGCGGGCTCCAGGTCGACGATCACAGCGCCCCCACCGCGCTTCTGACGGACGCGACGCTCGTGATCGCCCCGCAGCTGGTTGGCGAGGCTGGCGCGCAGGTAGGAGCGAAGGCGGCCTTGATCAGCGGCCACCCGCCCCGCGAAGTCGGCCACCACCAGCTTGGCGCAGAGGACCTGCACGGCGTCCTCGGCGTCCTCGCGGGGCAGGCCCTTGCTGCGGGCGAACGCGTAGAGCGGGGGCCAGTAGGTGCTGAGCAGCTCCTGCATCGCGCGGCGAGCGGCAGGGGCGTCGCCGCGGGCGGAGAGGACGAGCGACCAGCGGGTGGTGGGGAAGGGCATCGCGGGGGATCGTACGATGGGGGGGGTGGGGGGGGCTCACCCGACCTCACAGCGGGTCGATCTCGGTCAGCAGGTCGGCCACAGCCACCGCGCGCATCCGCTCGCCGACGGGGAAGGTGTGGTCGCCCGCGTGGAGCAGGTCAAGCGAGTCGAGTTTGAGGTCGGCCATCGCGGTCGTCATCGAGCGAGTCCGCTTCGGAGCGGTCGTACGCTTGAACTCGAAGCCGAGCCTTCGGCTGCCCTGGACCACCAGCAGGTCGAGCTCCGCGCCCCCATGGGTCGCCCAGAAGAAGCACTCCTCGGGCCGCGCCCCGAGCCGCCGGATCACCTGGCCGAGCAGGAAGCCCTCCCAGCTGGCTCCGACCGTGGGGTGCCCTTGCAGATCAGGCTCCGACGGGATCCCGAGGAGCGCGTGCAAGAGCCCGCTGTCCCGCAGATAGACCTTGGGCGACTTCACCTGCCGCTTGCCCAGACTCTCATGCCAGGGCTGCAGCTGACGGGCGACGAAGGTGGCCTCCAGGAGGTCCAGGTAGCCCCGCACCGTCTTGTCCGAGACTCCGAAGTTGCGGGCCAGCGCCGCGCCATTCCAGGTCTGACCATGCCAGTGGGCCAGCATCGTCCAGAAGCGACGCAAGGTGGGAGCGCCGATCGTGATGCCCAGCCGCGGCAGATCGCGCTCGAGGAACGTGGCGATGAAGTCGCGGCGCCAGCGCAGGCTCTCGCTGTCGTCCCGGGCCAGAAACGAGCGAGGAAGGCCACCGCGCAGCCAGCGGCGCTGCACCTCCCCGGCGCCCACCTCGTCCAGGCCGAAGCCCTCCATCCAGTGAAACGCGACCCGCCCCGCCAGGCTCTGGCTGCCTTGCCGGAGCAGCTCGGGCCCCGCGCTCCCGAGGATGAGGAAGCGTGCTGGGGTGCCCGGCCGGTCCGCCAGGACGCGGAGCAGGCCGAAGAGCTCCGGGGCGAGCTGGACCTCGTCGAGGACGATCAGGCCCTCCAGTCCTCCCAGGGCGAGCTTCGGCTCCTGGAGCCGCGCCCGGTCGTCGGGATCTTCCAGATCGAACCAGTGGGAGGTGGCGCCGTCCGCGATGTGCCGGGCGAGGGTCGTCTTGCCGACCTGCCGCGCGCCGAGAAGGGCAACAACAGGGGAGACCTCGAGCAGCTCGCGGACTCGGTCAGCATGCTTCTGGCGGTCCAGCATGGGCGGATTTTAACATGAAATCTCGGACTCCTGATCCGATATTTCGTGATTGTTTCGATAGGCTGCACCGCGGGATGCCGACCGCCTCGGGTGAGGAGCACCCTCCAACCCCGCAACTGCTCAACCCCGCCGCCGCTCAACCCCGCCGCCGGCGCCATCCGCCGAATAGCACCAACCCAGGCACAACCGAGGCGACGTCGGCGGCCGACCAGGACAGGCCGCAGCCGTGGATCCCGCAGGAGGGCTCAGGGTCCGGGGTGAAGGTGGGCGGCGGCTCCGTGGCGGAGTCGTCGTCGTCCAGAGAGGCCGAGTCGTCGTCGTCCAGGGAGGCCGAGTCGTCGTCGTCCGCCTCGGGCGGCGGGTTGACGCCGTTGGGGCAGCGGTAGCACTCGCCGGGGGTCTCGACGCAGTAGGGGGAGGAGTAGCCGTCGTGTTGCGGGAGGACGGGGAAGACGGTGGGGTCTTCGTTGTCGCAGTCGAAGAGCGAGGGATAGCCGTCGCCGTCGCCCAGCGCTTCCGGGCCAGCGCTGCTGGGAACCTGGTCCTCCGTAAAGCGGGCCACTCCGCAGGCGAGCCCCGTGACCCCGGGAATCGCCCCAGCTGCGGGCTCGTCGAGGAAGGTGCTGCTCCAGGACCAGGGGGCGGCGTTGGCGTCCGTCCAGGCCTGCGTGGGAAGGTAGGCGGCGGCCGGCCCCACGGGACAAAAGAGCGGGGGGAGGATGCCCTCGGGGTCGCAGTCGGCGTCGGTGCTGCCGGGGCAGAGGAGGAGCTGCTGCTGGCAGTCGCCCAGGGCGAGCACAGTGGACGCGTCCTCGAACTCGACGGGGCCCCATGTCACCCCCGGGCCCCCGAGCTCGACCCCGCCAGAGGGCGGGCCGTCGCCCCAGTCCCCCACCGGCTCGCTGAGGTTCTGGGAGACCAGAAAGGCCGCGAGGGGGCCCTCCCAGGCGACGATGGAATCGCCCCAGGCGGGCTCGAAGGCCAGGTTCCTGGCCGCCACGTAGCGAAGGCTCAACGTGTCGCCGATCGGGTAGCGCATCAGCGAGTCGAAGCCGTTGTTGGCGAAGGTGTTGGCCAGCAGTTGGAGGCTGAGGTCCCCGCCTGCGCCATCGACCCGGAAGAGCGGGCCGCCCGCGGCGCCGTTGTCGACGACGAACGAGCGGGCGATGGTGACCTGCCCCCGATCCAGTACGCCCAAGCTGCTGTCGATGGCGATGAGCTCGCCGCTCCCATCCGCGACCGTGCCGACCCCGAGGAGATCGTCCAGGGTGCCCAACTCTAGCCGGGCCCAGCAGCTCCCCGAGGCGCCCTCGAGCAGGGGCACATCGATCCCGAGGGGGGCCCAGGCGGAGGGGTCGGTCGTGAAGCGGTTGCCGCCGATGGTCAGGTCGGTCAGCCCGTGCTCACTATGGGTGCTCGGTGGGGTGGTGGGGTCGAAGTAGGGCCAGTCGTCGAAGCCCAACTGGAGCAGGTTGGTGCCCTCGGACAGCACGTTGTCCAGCAGGGCGGTCCTGGCCATGCGAGCGCGCCCCCGGAAGAGCGCCTTGTCGCCTCCGGTGCCGCCGTCGATGCGGTTTCCGATGAACGCAGACTCGTTGAGATTGAGGCGGCCGGCCTGACTCTGCAGGAGCGCGGGCTCGCCGGCGTCTCCGGGGAGGTGGTTGTAGGCGACGATGAGGCCACCCGACGTCCAGGATCCGCGCAGCTTGACCGCCACGCCCTCACCCCGGGCGATCACGGTGTGGGAGATGTTCAGGTCCGGCGGCGGGCCGAAGCCCGAGTCAGCGACGGCGTAGCCCTGCCAGCCCTCGATGCGGCTGTGAAGGAATCCCAGGATCCCGGTGCCATCAACCATCAGCCCAGGACCGGGGGGACCACCGCAGGGCCCGGTGGCGTGGCGGTCGATCAGGGCCCCCTGCACTACGACGTACTGCCCCCCGATCACCCGGATGGCGGGCTGGCTGGACGACGCCCCACAGATGGGCACATCCGCCAGATCGATGGAGAGATCGGGTGTCATCGATGTCGGCGAGAGGTCGAACTCCAGGGGCCCGGAGAGCGCCGTGACCACAGCTGAAGCGTCGGGCACCACACTCAGCTCCACGCTGGGCCGGCGGGGCCCCGATCCGTCGTCTACGTCGGGGAGGGACGGAATCGCCAGCATCGCTTCGTCGACCGTCGGGTAGCTGGCAATGCAGTCGTCCACGGTGGGCTGGTCGTTTGGCGAGACGTCGCCCAGGACGACACAGAGCCGCGCATCGGCGCCCAGAGCGGCAGGGGCCACCAGCAGGCAGAGGGCCGAACCCAGGGCGCTGGACACGATGGAGTGTGAGGCGTTCATTGGCTGTCTCCCCGCGGACGATCGTAGCGAGTGGCGTGCAGTCGAGGACAGCCCAGGCGCGGGCGTTCCTCCCGTCTCGCCCCCTCCAACTCCCCCCCACCTGGACCCATCAGCCCCTCAACGAAGGACCTGCGACCGGAGGCAGAGCGCGCGCAGCGGGCCGCTCGGTGCCTCCAGACAGAGCCGGGATGAGGCCTCCCCAGCGCAACGCCGCCGCCCCGCCGCCGCCACGCCATGCCAGTACGGCTCGCTGCTGCGGATCGACGGTTCGGGGAGGTCGCGCTCCAGCAGCCGGCAGGAGTCGGCGGCGCCCTCGACCGATGCCCAGCCCTCCAGCGCTGCCCGCGCGGCCGGCGCGCCCGCGATCTCCGGCTCGGCCAGGAGCACCTGCAGCGATTCCGGGTCGCCGGGGAGGAGCCTGGGCACACAGACGTCGAGCTCCTGCTCGGGCTCCGCCGCCGGGCAGAGCATGTAGGCCTCGGGGTGGAACTCGGGGGGCGCCGCCTCCGCGGGCAACAGGAAGACAAGGCTCAGGGCGACTCCGCCCAGCGGCAACAGCCAGAGCGCCCGCCTCCAACCGCCCGCCGTCGTCGCGCTGGCCAGCAGAACTCCGTAGGCGACCGCCCAGAGCAGGTGCACGATGGCGAGCCGGCGCGGCTCCCAGAAGTAGGTCCGCGCGACGCCGAGGCCGTCGATGGAGTCCGGGCCGACCCCCAGCAGCGCAAAGGCCACCGGCAGCAACATCGCCGTCACCAACAGGGGCGCGACGCCGCGGATCCCGTGCTGCGACCGGCGGTGAAGCCAGGACACAGCCCACGCAGTGACCGACCAGTGGATGCCGTTGAGGACGCGCTGCGCGGCCTGCCAGTCCGGCCCCAGGTGGGCGCCGGGGCCCAGCAGGAGGGTGTCGAACCCGGGCACGTCCAGATAGGAGAGGCGCAACAGGTCGAACAGGCGGCCGGGCTCGTAGCGGAGCCAGCGGATGCCGTCGGGCGCGAACCCGAGGACGTCGGCCACAGGCCCTCCCGAGCGGCCCGTCGTCAGCAGCGCCCCGGCGGCCAGGAGCCCGGCCACCAGCCACGGGTCGCGCCGACGCCAAAGACCCACGAGCAGCGCCAGCAGCGCCGGCAGGACGGCGACGTCGGCGTACCAGGCGGAGAAGCAGGAACACAGCGCGAGGGTCGCCGCCCGGCGGCGCATCGGCTGGTCCAGGAAGCGCAGCAGCGCCAGACAGCACGCGAGCGCCAAGATCGCGCCCTCCACGTGGTTGCCCTTCGACGTCGACGAGAAGACGGCCCAGGCGGGTGGGAGGACCAGGGTCGCCGCGACGCCGGGCAGGCAGCTGCTGGAGCGGCTGAGGCGGGCCACGGTGGCCCCGACCAACAGGGCGGCGGCGATCGCCCAGAGCGTCGCCATGAGCCGCAGGGCTGCGGTCCCCGGCCCGAGAACGGCGACAAAGGGCACAGCCATCACCGACGTCGCCAGCGGACCCCCGTTCGGTCCGGGTCCGGCGCTGAACCAGAAGGAGTGCAGGTCGCGCACTGGGAGCCCTGCGAGAACCTGGCGGGCGAGCCGCAGGTTGAGGAACTCCTCGGCGTCGGCCAGCTCGACGGCGTGCCCGCGCGCGACCAGGAACCGCAGGGCGACGGTGACCAACAGCGCCCCAGCCAGCCAGCTCAGATCGTGCACCCGGCGCATGCTCGTCAAGGCTCGCAGGCTCCACCCTCCACGCAGGCGAGCATGCGGGCGCGCAGGTCCGGGGGCAACCGCAGGAGGAGTCGACCGTCGCCCCGCTCCCGCTGCTCCCTCCGGCTTTGGTCGCAGAGGTTCAGGCGCTCGGCGATGCAGGAGCCCTCGCCCGGTTCCACGGTCCCGAGGCAGGTCCGGGTGGCCCAACCGACGCAGAGTTCCTCGTCGGATCCGAAGCCCAGGGCCGGGCGCAGCAGGCCCAGCGCGGCACGAGCCAGCGGCAACCTGGGCCGGACTCCATCGACCAGGCGGTGGACAGCGTAGGTCTCCCCGCCCTCCAGCAGCGAACCGAGCGACTGCCAGCGGTACAGCTGCCGGAGCCGATCGCCGCGCGGCTGCTGCACGCTCTCGGTCCAGACCCGGCCCGCGAGGTTCTCCGCCCAGAACACGCAGCCCCCATGCTCCCGCCAGCGAACGGCGGCGTGGAGGGGGTCGAGGAGCTCCAGGGGGTCGACGTGCAGGCCGGGAGGGCCCCGGTGCAGCGCGGGGTCGTTCCGCAGGATGGCGCAGCCCTCGACGGCGGCCTGCTCCAGGACGCTGGAGCCGATCGCGGGCCCACGGGGAGAGGGGAGGTCGCGGGTGTACCAAAGACCGGGTACCTGGACGGCCTGCGTCAACAGCAGCAACGCGACGGCCAGGACCGACCCCCTCGGCGCCCACAGGCACAGAACCACTGCTGCGAGCCCGCGGAAGGCCAGGGTGTGGCGCGGTCCCAGGTCCAGAAACGAGGTCACCACCGCCAGGCAGAGCAGCCCACCGACGACGACGGGCAGGCTCCGGCGCCCCCCACGCCGGATGGCCACGAGCAGCAGGGCGACGACGGGAAGCCAGGCCCACACCCCGAAGGCGACGGGGCTGCCGAGCGCCGCGACCCAGGCTCGGGGCACGGCGCCCAGGCGCCAGCCGTGCATGCCCAGGATGTCCTCGGTGAGCCCGCCGGTGACTGCGACGAGTGCGAGCGCGCCAGCGACGCCGAGGAACACTGCCAGGGCCCGGAGGCGGAGTCCGATCAGCCCGACGAGCAGGAACAGGGAGGCGATGTGGTCGGGTCGAAACCAGAAGGAGAGGGCCCAGAGCAGCCCGGCGGTGGCGACGGCGAGGAGTCGGGGCCGACGCTCAGCGAGGAGCCAGGCGGCAAGCGCGACGAGGGCCGCGGGCTGGATGACGTGGTAGACGGCGTGGCTCCACACCATGCGCGAGGGGTCCAGCAGCAGCAGGATGGCGACCCCGACTCCTGCGCCCCGTCGCCGACGCTCAGCGCACCCGGCCCACCCCAGGACGTAGACCGCACCGCACAGCGCGCTGATGAACTGAAGGGCCGCCTGACCGCCACCGACGGCGCCGGTCAACCAGGCGAGGGCTCGCATGGGCGGCGGGCTCTGAGGCCAGGGGACCGGCTGCCGAAGCGCCTCCCCGTCCAGCAGGGCGCGGCTGGCCTCGGCGTGACCAGCAAACCAGAGGCGCTCCGTAGGCCAGAGGGCCCACACCAGGAGGCTGATGAGGCCGATGCCGAGGGCCAGGGACCTCTCGGGACGGGTCGGCCTCAGCGAACCCGAGAGGCACGCAAACGCCGCCACAATGGCCCCGAGGAGCCACATCCATGTCCACGGGGCCGGCATGGGAAGATCTTCCGCGCTGAGGCCCCGGCCGTCAGCTCACGAGCGCGGTTTGTGCGCCCCCCCCCCACCTTTGGCATCCTGCTCCCACGTGCCGCACCTCCTGCCACCCTTTGAGCTGATCGCGCCCATCGCGCGCGGGGGCATGGCCGAGGTCTGGCAGGGGCGGCACGTCGAGCTGGATCTGCCCGTGGCCGTCAAGGTCGTCGACTCGTCGCGGGCCAACGACGCCGAGTTCCAGGCGCTCTTCGCCGAAGAGGTGCGCGCCGTCGCCTCCCTCGACCACCCCGGCGTCGTCTGGGTGCACGACTACGGCCGCATCCCGGGTCCGCTGGGACCCGCGAGCGGCGGACGGCTGGTGCCCGGATCGCCGTACCTGGTCATGGAGCTGGCCACCGGCCCCTCCCTGGCCCGCTGGACCCCGCCCGACTGGCCCGCCCTGCGCGACCTGCTCCAGCGCCTGCTCGCCGCCCTGGCCCACTGCCACGCCCGCGGCGTCGTGCACCGCGACCTGAAGCCCTCGAACGTCCTGCCCTTCGGAGGCACCCTGGAGCGGCCGGAGTGGAAGCTCACCGACTTCGGCATCGCGTGGCTGGGCGCCGAGCGCGACAAGGGCAAGCGCGGCGTCGCCGTGGGCTCCCCCACCACCATGGCCCCCGAGCAGGCCACCGCCCAGTGGCGCAACCTGGGCCCCGCCACCGACCTCTACGCCCTGGGCTGCATGGCCTGGTGGCTGTCGACGGGCGCGCCGCCCTACCGCGGGGCCGACCCCCTGGAGACCATGAAGATGCAGGTCTACGAGGACCTGCCCCCCTTCCGCCCCACCCTCAACGTGCCGCCCGGCTTCTCGCTCTGGCTGCGCACCCTGCTGCAGAAGCGGCCCGAGGACCGCATGCCCTGCGCGGCCGACGCCATCGAGGCCCTGACCCGCGTGGAGGGCGAACCCGCCGCCGTCGACTTCCACCCCCGCCCGCGCCGCAAGATCCAGCTCCTGGGCGCCGGACTGGGCCTCTACGGCCTCCGCCCCGTGCCCCTCGTGGGACGCCGCGCCGAACGCCACGCCCTGCAGTCCGCCTTCGGCAAGGTCGCCAGCGGCTCGGGGGCCCTCACCCTGGTCCTGGCGGGCGAGGCCGGCATGGGCAAGTCCCGCCTGGCTCGCTGGGCCGCCGAGCGCGGGGCCGAGGAGGGGCTGGCCGACGTCGTGCACGTCACCCACGGCGCCACCCCGGGACCCAACGACGGCCTGGCCGGCGCCATCGCCCGCCACACCGCCACCCTGGGCATGGACCGGACCGAGCGCGTCGACCGCCTGGAGCGCCTGCTCGAGCGCGTGCTCCCCCACTCCCCCCGCGAAGCCCACGCCCTGGCCGAGCTCATCCAGCCCGCCACCGACGCCGAGCGCGACGACGACGACAAGCACGTCGAGCTCCCCTCCCCCGAAGCCCGCCACGCCATCGCCCGCCGCTACCTGGAGCTGCGCGCCGCCCAACGCCCCGTGCTCCTGGTCATCGACGACATCCACCGCCACGCCGACAGCGCCGCCTTCGTGCACTCCCTGCTCGCCTGGCAGGAGGTCCGCCCCTCGCGGATCCTCGTCGTGGCCACCGCGCGCAGCGACGAGCACCTGCTGGCCGACGTCGCCGCCAACCTGGACCTGCTGCTCGCCCACCCCCGCACCAGCAGCCTGCAGCTCGGCCCCTTGGAGGACAGCGACCTCACCGAGCTCGTGGAGGGTCTGCTCCTGCTCGACAAGTCCCTGGCCGCGCAGGTCGTCAAGCGGGCCGAGGGCAACCCCATGTTCGCGGTCGAGCTGGTTGGCGACTGGGTGGAGCGCGGCGTCCTGCGCCCGACCCTGGGCGGATGGCGCCTGGCCCGCGGCGAGCGCGCCCCCATCCCCGAGGACCTCCAGGACCTCTGGCTCACCCGCGTCGACGCCGTCCTGGGGCCCGCCGATCGCTCCGATCGCGTCAGCGTCGAGCTCGCCGCCGTGCTCGGGCAGGAGTTCGAGACGTCGGACTGGGTCTCAGCCTGCCGCCAGCTGGGCCTCGTCCCCCGCCCCGACCCCCTGTCGGATCTGGCCGACGCCCGCCTGCTCGAGCGCACCCAGGCCGGCTGGCGCTTCGTGCACGGCCTGCTGGTCGAAGCCCTGCGCCGCCGCGCCACCACCGACGGCCGCGCCCTCCGCCAACACGCCGCCTGCGCCGCCGCCCTGCAGGCCCGCTCCGCCGAGCCGTCGCGCGATCTGCGGCACCGCATCGCCGTCCACCTCATCGGCGCCCGCCGCCACGCCGAGGCCCTGCCCCTGCTGGAGTCCATCGCCAGCGAGCTGGAGAGCG
>CALCXL010000352.1 GCA_937907595.1 uncultured Pseudomonadota bacterium | reverse complement strand
GTTCCCGTGATGGGCCGCCGAAGCGACCGGGTCCCATCGCCATCCTGGGTCTGACACCTCGCCGCTGCAAGCCCCAGATCAGATCGCTACTCTTCGGGCTTCCATGCGCATCAACCAGTCCGCCTTTCTGCTCACCCTCGACGTCGCCGGACAGCTCCGGGAGTACGTCTTGTTCGGCCGCGATCTGCCAACGGCGGCGAAGCGGGCTGTTGTCTGCGTCCACGAACGACACCCCGCCGGCTCCCAGGTGCAGGCCATCAGGTGGCTGGCGCCCGCGCTCATGGGGCGAGAGGGGAACCCCCTTGCTGCGCCTGCGGGCGCCGCTCCAGTACCGACGCAGGTCCCCGTGCCGGAGCGGAGGACAGCTCGGCACTCCATCGCGTCGCCCAGTCCGGCCAGAACGCCACGGCGGGCTCCGGCACCGACCAACGTCCGCAGGGTTACCCGTGCGGACCAGCTTGCTGCGCTTCTGGGTGAGAACGAGGGCCAGTTGCACATCAGCGAGATCGCCACGGCGCTCGGGTTCAACCGGGCAAACGTCCAGAACACGGTCGTGGCCGCGCTGAAGCAGGGCCTGGTGCGCCGCGTCGGGAGCCGCACGGGGCTTGTCGCGCTCGTGCAGGCAGGACCCCTGAAGGAGGTGCCCGCGGAGGTGGAGACATCGTCTCGTCCACCGCCGAGCGGGCTGACGCGCACCGATCAGCTGCTTGAGGTTCTTCGTCAGAACGGTGGCGAGGCCCACACGAACGTGATCGCGAAGAGCGTGGGGATCAGCGTTCCGAACGCCCGCAACAAGATCGTCCTGGCCATCAAGCGGGGGCTCGTGCGCCGGGTGGGTCATGGCACCGGCGTCGTCGCCCTCGTCGTCGAAGGCAGCGCCGCGGGTGCGGATGTCGTTCCCGCTGTCGATCCCGATCCCGATGCTGCCGCCCCAGTTCTTTCGGCGCCGCCCGAGGGTCTATCGAAGCGCGCCTTCGCAGCGCTTCAGGGGTTCGATGGGCCCGTCACGGCGAAGGAGGTCGCGTCGAAGCTGGGCTGCAGGCCTCGGGAGGCGGGGAACGCGCTGGTGCTGCTCGTGGAGGCGGAGTTGGTCGTACGGGTCGGAGACGAGGGCACGGCGCGCTACTCAGCCACGGAGCAAATCGCGTAGAGCTCTGTTCGAGCGGAGAACACCAACTCGCTGCCGGCGTGATCTCAGGCACCGCGTAGCCCGTGGCCTCCCGGAGCGCGTGGCCGGACTCCGTGCGGCGAAGACGTGGGCGAGCCGGATCCCTCGCCTCCCTTCTGCGCTCTCGTCGGTCCCCGGCTCAACAAGGCTGCTCAGCACTCTGGAATCCAGCCCAGTTGCAGGCGCGAATACGCAGAACGATCGCAAGGTGTAGTCTTCCTCCGGACGCGGCCAGACCGCACTGCGAATGGCGCGCCGCCCCTGCCCGGGTTCGGGGTGCCGATCAGGCTTGCGGCGCGGACGGGGAGTCAGGACAGCCTCCCCACTTTCCGGCGTCTTCGAGGCCTGCGATGGGGGGGTCGGTGTCGTGGATCAGCGAAAGACGTCCATAGACTTGCCGCGATTCGTGGTCGTTGCCTGGCTCCTGCTGGGCCTTGTCATCCCCCGGTGGTTGTGCCGCCAAAGAAGAGCTCGATGCGTCAGTCGATGAGGTGGTCGCCGCCCTCGGTAGCTGCGATAAGGCGCGTTTGGCGAAGGCCGTCAAAGGCGGGCTCAACGCCGAGCTTGAGGCGAAGTTCGACCCCATGTGCAAGACCGTGACGTGGTTCGGTCCCCTGGTGAAACGCGATCAAACCTCGATTCACGTCTCTGATAGCGGCAACGAGGGTGCGTACGAGCTTGAGTTCGAGAAGGGAAAACTGACCATGTCTATCTCGATCCAGGACAACCAGGTGGCGGGTTTTCAGCTCACCGGTGACGACTGGATCGTCGCCAAGCGTGGCCTCGAAGCCCAACAGTATCCGGAGTTCAAGGTTTACGACTTCGACTTCGTGGACGCCGAGGGCAAGGTCATGTCGCCGACCGCCTACCCCAAGGGCAAGATCATGTACCGCATCAAGATCGGCGGCATGGCGCCCAAGGACGGCAAGTTTTCGCTCGCGTCAAAAGTGGCGATCCTCGACGCCGAAGGCAAGGTCCTGTGGACCTCACCCGAGCCGATGCCGATCGAGTTCCCCGCCGACGAAAACGCCATCGCGCGCAGCGGAACCGTCGACGCCAGCATTAACATTCCGGTGGCCGGCCCGCACCAGATCGCGTTCGAGATCAAAGACTTCCCCTCCGACGCGACCACGAAATACGTTCAGGCGATCACCACGGTCGACTGACAGACGCGGTCGAGCGATTCTGGGAACACGGACGGCCTAGCGAGGCCTAGCGACGAAAGGGGCTGTCGCTCGGGGGCAGAGGCCGCGCGCCAAGCTCGAAGAGGGGCTTCGCCCGTTCTGAGGCAAGGCTTGCGCTGCGTCCCAGGCGGCGGTCTTCGGGGCGAGGTCCCTCGGCCGGGCGACGAGACGAAGGCCTGCCAGCGGTCCCCCCGGACTCGCCCCCCAGCGGCTCCAGGGACCTTCGTGGGGGCACGCCCCGGGCTGCTAAGCTGGTCTCGGCAGGGGCAGCAGCGCCGCCCATCCCCTCGGAGACCACCCCGTGCGCCCGATCGCCTTCGCCCTCCTCGCCACCAGCCTCTCCGCCTGCGCACCGGCGGACGCCGTCGATCCGCGCGACCTGCCGATCGCCGACCGCGAGATCCCGCCCGCCCCCACAGAAGGCTTTCAAATCGTCACCCCCGTGGTGGAGATCCCCGCGGGTGAAGAGCGCTTCTACTGCTACTACGGCACCTACCGGGGCCCCGACGTCGGGGTCTACCGGATGGTCGTGCACTCCGACCCGGATTTCTCCCACCACTCGCTGCTCAAGGCGCCCCTCCCGGTGGAGGACGCGGACCGCGCCGACGGCGACCTGGTCGACTGCAGCTCGGTGGAGGAGCAGTTCCCGCCCCGCCCGACGCTGCTCGAGTCCGTCTCGCTCTTTGACGAGGTGGACGACGAGGACGAGGACGAGGCCCTGATCGACGACTGGATGGAGGGCGAGGAGTGGGTAAACCTGACCCCCGACCTCGCCTTTCGCTTCGACTCCGGCCAGCGCTGGCTCGCCGACATCCACTTCGTGAACACCAGCGACGAGCTCGTCCGCAGCCGGGCCGTGTTCGATCTGCACACCGAGCCCCAGGAGGCGGTGGAGAACTTCGTCAACACCTTCAACCACGACGCGGGGGGGTTCCAGCTGCCGCCCGGCCAGGTCACGACGCTCGACTTCGACTGCGCCTGGGAGAACGACGTCACCATCCTCGCCATCGGCGGCCACATGCACCGCTGGGGCGATCGCTACCGCGTCGATCAGGTAGGGCCGCAGGGGACGGTCGACGAGGGGGTCTACGCCGTGGACGAGTGGCGGCCCGACATGCGCTTCGACCCCGTGGTGGACCAGCACGCTCCCGGCGAGTTGATCGTGCGCGCGGGCGACTCCTTTCGCACGAGCTGCACCTGGGACAACACCGAGGACCGCCCCCTCTCCTTTCCCGACGAGATGTGCACGACCTTCGGCGTGGGATACCCCATCGACGACGCCGTCTACTGCATCGGCGACGCCCAGCAAGGGCCCCCCGGGCGATGAGGGGTCGACTTCTTTCGCGAAAGCTGCGGCTCCGTGGACCGGCGCTGGCGCTCCTGACCCTGCTCGCGCCGGCCTGCACCCCGCAGGACGAGCCCCTCCCCCTCGAACAAGGGGGCTTCCCGCCCCCAGCCGAGGGCGCGGAGCGCTGGCAGACGCCGGAGCTGCTGGTTCCCGCGGGCTCCGAGCGCTTCTGGTGCATGGCGGGCACGCTGCCCGACGACGTCGGCGTCGACGCCCTGTGGCAATGGACCGACTCCCGGTGGATGCACCACCAGCTCGTCAAGCGCGCGCCCCCGGACCTGCCCTACGAGGACGGCGAGGTGGTGGACTGCCTGGACTTGGGGGAGTGGTGGGGTCCGGCCCCGACGCTCTTCGAGGGAGTCGGCGATCTGGACGACGAGGACGAGCGCGAAGTGGCCCTGCCGCCGGGCTCCGCCTTTCTCATCCAGGCGGGCCAGCGCTTCGTCTTCGACAGCCACTTCGTGAACACCGGCGAGGAAGACGAATACGCGGTGGTGGCGGTCGACATGCACTTCGTCGACCCGTCGACCGTCGAGCACCCCGTGGGCTCCTTCAACCACGACGTGGGCGGCGGCCTCCTGATCCCGCCGGGGCTGCACACCGAGACCTTCGATTGCGTGTGGGAGCAGGACGTCTCCCTGCTGGCCCTGGGGCCGCACATGCACGACCACGGGCGCGAGTACTCCATCGACCTGGTCTCCCCCGACGGCACGGTGGAGCGGTTGGTGCACGTCGACCCCTGGGATCCCGACTTCCTGGACGAGCCGCCCATGCGCTACTTCGCGCTGGGGGAGCTGCCCATCGCCCAGGGCCAGGCCT
>CALCXL010000351.1 GCA_937907595.1 uncultured Pseudomonadota bacterium | reverse complement strand
CGGCGTTCGCGCAGGCCCCCTGGCAGACCTACGAGACCGTCGTGGTGGGCGCGGTCCGCGGCGACCGGGGGCAGGAGCTGGGCCGGGAGCTCGCCCGGACCGTCTCCTTCGGGTCGATGCCTCCGGCTCGGGGCCGAGAACGCCGCTGGACCGGCGCAGAGCACTTCGCGATGCCGTTGCACGACTGGACGAGCGAAGACGGCGCGCTCATCGCGCGGCCCGGGAGCTTCGGCGGCGACGCGCCTGCCGGGTGGAGCCAGCTGCACAAGACTGCGGCGACCCTCGGCGCCGAGGGCAGCTTCAGCACCAGCTTCACCATCCATGCCGGGGCGCGGCACGACGTGACGTCGGCTGAGGAGCCTGGAACGAAGCGGGACGAGGGAGCCGCTCAGCGTCCCATGGCCGGCATCAGGCTGGGGATGAAGAGCCAGACCCCGTCGCCGCAGAACGTGTGGATCCATCCGACCGAGTCGGTCTACGTCGGGCTGGACAAGAAGGGGAGGCTGGCCGTCGGTCCGGCCACCTCCAGGCGGAGGCTCGATCCGCGCCAACCGATCCAGGTGGTGGTTCGGGGAACGCTCGCGGCAGAGGGAGACAGCCTCAGCGTGATCGCCTCGAGTGGTGGCGAGCAGACCGAGGTCGAAGCGCGGCTCCCGGCAGGAACGCTGACCGGTTCGCTGTCCTTGGTCGCACGAAGCCGGTCGACGACCTGGCGCTTCGGGGAGTGGACGCTCACGGGCGACGCCCTGGTCTCCCACCCCGACCGGGCGGTGGGGCCGATCCTCTGGACGCAGTACACGCTGCAGGACGACGGCAGCCTCAAGCTGCAGGCACAGATGGTCCCGCTGGAGGAGGGCGACGACCGGACCGCGGAGCTTCAGTTCCAGCGTGAAGGCGCCTGGCAGACGGTCGGCCGCGCGCAGATCGATCCGCTCTCTTCGACCTTCCTCTTCCGCGTCGATGTCGTACAGACCGACGCGGCGGTCCCCTACCGCGTGCTGTATCGACACGGCGGCGAGCACCAGTGGACCGGCTCACTTCGCCGCAACCCGAACCGGGAGAACCGGTTCAAGCTGGGCGTCTTCAACTGCGACCATGGCGAGCTGTTTCCGCAGGACACCCTGGTCCGAAACGTCACGACCCAGGACCCCGACCTGCTGTTCTTCGCGGGGGACCAGATCTACGAGAACATGGACGGCGTCCAGATCGTGCGCGCGCCGCTCGAGGGGGCCCGGCTCTCCTACCTCAGCAAGTGGTACCAGTTCGGGCTGACCTGGCGGTCACTGTTGAAGGACCGGCCCAGCGTCATCATCCCCGACGACCACGACGTCTTCATGGGCAACATCTGGGGCGACAACGGCAAGGGCTACGCGATGGAGCCGGCGTGGTTGAACATGATCCAGCGCACCCAGACCGGCCACCTGCCCGATCCCGTCGATCCCGCCCCGGTCGAGCGTGGGATCCAGGTCTACTTCACCGCGCTGGACTATGCGGGCATGAGCTTCGCTGTGATCGAGGATCGCAAGTTCAAGAGCGATCCCGACATCGCCGCCCATCTGAAGCGAGCCCCCCCGTCCGACCCGGCGGCCTGGGACATCGGGGGCGCGCGGCTGCTCGGCGAACGACAGATCGCCTTCCTGGAACGCTGGACGCGCCGCACCGAGAGCCTCCCGGTGCGGTGGTTCCTCTCCCAGAGCATGTTCGCGAAGGCCACCACGCACAAGCGCGACGACCTGCAACGCAGCCGCGTCGATCTCGACAGCAACGGCTGGCCGCAATCCGCGCGGAACCGGGCATTGAGCGCGCTCGGTCGCGACACCATCATGGTGCACGGCGACCAACACATCGGCATGCTCGCGCGGATGGGCATCGGCCGATGGGACGATGGGCCGCTCGCGTTCATGGTCACCGGCAGCTCCGTCGGTTTCCCCCGCGCCTGGTGGCCGGACGAGCCACCGAACGGCGGACGGATCAACGACCTCCCCTACACCGGCCGGTACCGCGACGACCTGGGCAACCTCCTCACCGTTCACGGCGTGACCAACCCCCGTCCCCTCCCCGAGGGCGTCACCGACGCGCGCCGCCGGCCGGACTACCGGGACCAGGGAGTCTTCGCGGTGCAGGACGCCAAGGGTTCAGGGCACGGCATGGTCGTCGTAGACAAGCGAGCTCGAACGGCTCGCTTCGAGGCGTATCGGCTCGACTTCGACGCCCGCAGACCCGAGGCGACCGACCAGTTCGAGGGGTTCCCGGTGACGCTGAAGCTCGGAGAGTGATCGGGGCGAGTATCGTGCTCAGCATGCTCGACAGGCTGCTGCAAACCGTCACCTGCTCCGGTTCGACGGCGGTTCATCCGCTCCATCCACGCCCCCCTGCGGAGGGTTCACCCGCCCAAGCCCGCGCGGGTGCGGCTGGCCCGGCGTGTCTCCGGGGACCGGCGTGTCCCCGGGGACCGGCGTGAGGTCAAGCACCCTCGAACGGGCGCTCGTCATCAGCGGTGCCCTCGCGGCTCTGGCGACCGCAGCGCTCCTCGATTTGGACCTCGTCCGGCTCAAGCGCCAGGTGAGCTACGTGGAGCCCAGCGGCATCGAGAAGGCCCTGGTGCTGTGCTACGCGTACTCGGCGTATCTGCCGCTTTGTCTGCCGCTGGGTCTGCTGGCGGCGACCGCGCGCCGCTGGAGGAGGGGGACCGCTTGGCTTCGACGCTCGGTCCTGCTCGTCGGAGCGGTGCCCATTGCGTTCGCCCTGGCAGGGTTGGCCGCCGAAGGCACCGTCGAGGAAGACGCGCGCTCCGACCTGCGGTCCACCACGGCCGCGGACCTGAACGTCGTGTTGATCGTCGTCGACACGCTGCGCGCCGATCACCTGGGCGCCTACGGCCACCCCGCGAGGACGTCGCCCTTCATGGACTCCCTGGCGAGCGACGGCGTTCGCTTCAGCCGCTGCCACGCTCCGGCCTCCTGGACCAAGCCCTCGGTGGCGTCGATCCTCACCTCCCTCCATCCCGGACAGCACGGCGCGCTGCACTTCACCCAGAAGCTGCCGGAGGAGGTGACGACGGTGGCCGAGCTCATGGAGGAGGCCGGATTCGTCACCTACGGCTACGTCGCGAACCCCAACTTGAAGACCATCTTCAACTTCGACCAGGGATTCCAGGTCTACGACGACGCGCTGATGCGCGATCGGCTCTCCCAGGCAACGCTGCGGGCCCTGCCGCTGGCCTCGACCGCGATGAGCAGACTCTCCGGCCGGCGGTTCACGTCGCGGGACAACGAGAACGCGGAGATCGCCCTCGGCAGGATCCTGCCCTGGCTGGAGCGCCATCATCGGCAGGACCTCTTCATGTACCTGCACCTCATGGATCCCCACGCCCCCTACGATCCCCCTGCTCCCTACGACTCGATGTTCGGGGGGACGGGCTCGGGCCGGCACCAGGAGGACACCCGGCTGTACGAGGGCGAGATCCGCTACGTGGACGCTCAGCTGGAGGTCCTCTTCAAGGCGTTCGAGCGCCTCGGCATCGCCGACAAGACGTTGTTCGTCATCACGTCGGACCACGGCGAAGCGTTCGGTGAGCATGGGGACTGGGGACACGACCACACCGTGTACCAGGAGCAGATCCACGTTCCGCTCATCCTGAGGTACGCGCGGGAGCGCTGGGCGGGCGAGGTGGTGGAGAGCACCGTGCGGAGCCTCGACATCGCCCCCACCATCCTCGACTACGCCGGGATCGAGGTGCCCGGCGTCATGGCCGGCCAGAGCCTTCGCCGGGCCTTCGAGGACAGCAGGGACCTGGACGTCTTCATCGATCACTACTCCGCGCGAGACGACCATCGCCTGACCGCGATCGTCGCCGAGGGCCGCTACAAGTACATTCGGACGCTGAAGAGCGAGCTGAGGGACATCGACCGGGAGGGCGACGAGGAGCTCTACGATCTGCGCGAGGATCCGGCCGAGATCGACAACCTCGCCTCGCAGCGCCCCGATCTGGTCCGGTCACTTCGGAGCCGCCTCCAGGAGCACGAGCGCGACTCCGCGAGAGCCCTTGGGAAGCCACCGCCGCTCCAGCTCGATGCCAAGACGAGCGAACAGCTCCGGGTGCTCGGCTACATCGACTGATCGGGTCGCGGATCGCACTCGCCTGTGCGTCCGCTACTCCAGATACCCGAGGGACTTCAGCGCCTCGCGGTCCTGCTCGTCGAGCTCGTCAGGCGCACGGGTCTCGACCGGACGGGCGAGATCCGCGAGGACCCGCTCGAGGGCCGCCTCCAGCTCGGCGACGCGGGACGGGGCACCGCTCGACCGGTCGAGCGATTCGGTGGGATCGGCCTTGAGGTCGTAGAGCTCGCGGCGCCCGTCGGAGCCGACGATGAGCTTGTCGTCGCCGACCACGATGGCGCGGAGTCGGCGCTGATGGGGCTGCAGTCGCGCCACCGCCTCGGGACCTTCGCGGCGGATGAGCACCTTGGAGGCCTGCACGGGAAGGTAGTACTCCATCAGGCTCGGGCGACGGGCGCGGGCCTGGGGGTCGCGGAGTGAGTGTCCCTGGACGGTCGTCGGTCGTGGGAGGCCCGCGGCCTCGAGCGCGGTGGGAGCGAGGTCGTGGACCTGGGCGGGCACCGCGTCGACGGCGCCGGCCGCGTACCACTTCGGGTAGCGCACGATCAGCGGAACCCGGGTGGTGGTCTCGTAGAGGCTGAAGACGTGGTCCCAGTGGTCGTGCTCGCCCAGGTTCTCCCCGTGGTCGGAGGTGACCATCACCAGGAGGTCGTCGCGGTGCGAGCGCCTCTCGAGCGCGCCGAGCAGTCTGCCGACGAGGCGGTCGGCGTGCTTCACCTCCGCGTCGTACAGGCCGCGCAGACGCTCGGTGGTGGACGCGTCGTGCCGGAAGCTGCCGGTGTAGTGGGCCTGCCACTTGTTCTCGTCGATGCCCTCGCCGGGCGACGGCCCGAAGGCGCCGCAGTCCTCCCCGCAGGAGTTGTAGGGGCTGTGCACGCCGATGAGGTTCACGAACAAGAACAGCGGCCGGGCGGGGTCCCGCGCTTCCAGGTGGGACTCGAGGGCCGTCAGCAGGCGCTCGTCGCGGGTGCTGCCGCCGCGCTCGAGCGTCCACGCCTCGAGCCAGGTGCCGAAGCCCTGGGCGAAGCCCCGGTCCCGGGCGACCATCGGGTTGGCGGTCGCGCCCACCGTGTCGTAGCCGGCCTCGGCGAGGAGCTCCGCGACGGTGGTGTGACTCTCCGACAAGCCCCAGGCTTCCTGGGTCGTCCCGTGGGTGACCGCGTACTGGCCCGTGAACATCGAGGCGTGCGCCGGGGAGGTCCACGAGGAGGTCGAGCGGGTCTCGGTGAACTGCACGCCCTGGGCGGCGAGGGCGGCGAGCTGCGGAGTCCGCTCGACCGCGTCGTCGCCGACCGTGGTGTCGACCCGGTCAGCGCGCAGGGTGTCGACCACCACCAGCACGATGTCGGGGGGACCGCCGCGGGCTCGGGGTGCCGCTGCCGAACGGCCGCCTGCCTCTATTGCGCCCTGGGACGCGGCGATGGACTGCGCG
>CALCXL010000350.1 GCA_937907595.1 uncultured Pseudomonadota bacterium | reverse complement strand
TTTGAAACGATCGCCGACCGGAACCTGGAGCGGGGACATGCTGGCGGAAGCACTCAACGGCTGCGCCCAGGACCGTCTCCGGGAGAGGTGCGAAGTGGCCGCCCTGAACGCATGGGCCAGAGCGGCTCCCGCCGGCCCCTGAGGAACGACTCTCTTCGCTTCCCGAGGGGGTGAGTCGTCCCTCGGCGCCGCGGCCGCGCGCGCCCCCGGGGGGCCGTTGCTACGATGCCGCCGTGGCAGGGGTCGAAGAGAACGCAGAGCGCCTCGGCAAGTACACGCTGCTTGGCATCATCGGCGAGGGCGGGATGGCGCGGGTCTACCGCGCAGTCCTGGAGGGCCCGTTGGGCTTCCGCAAGGAAGTCGCGCTCAAGCGCATCCGGGACGAGCTGGTCGAGTCGAACCCCATCCTGCGCAACGCCCTCATCAACGAGGCCCGGCTGGGCGGCTACCTGCGTCACCCCAACGTCGTCGAGACCTACGAGTTCCACGAGATCGGGAGCAGCTTCGTCATCGCGATGGAGTTCGTCGACGGCCTGCCGCTGGACGCGATGGTGGACGGGTGCCGGGCGCGGGAGACGCAGATGCCGCTGTCGGCGGTCCTGGACACCATCGACCAGGTCTGCGCCGGGCTGGCGTATGCCCACACCGTCGCGGACGCCACCGGAACGCCGCTGGACATCGTGCACCGCGACATGAAGCCGGCCAACGTCATCGTGACCAAGACGGGCATCGCGAAGGTCACCGACTTCGGCATCGCGATGGCCGCGGGGCGCCTGGGCGACACCACCGTCACGGGGATGACCAAGGGCACGCCCTACTACATGTCGCCCGAGCAGATCGAAGGCGACCGCACCATCGACGGCCGCTCGGACGTCTTCGCGGTTGGCGCCATCCTGTACGAGCTGTGCGTCGGCGAGCGGCTCTTCACGGGCAAGGACCTCACGAGCGTCTTCTACCGGATCGTCACCGGGAAGCGGGACGAGTACATGGCCCGGTTGGACGAGCGCCTGAAGGGGCTCGGCGCCGTCGTGGAGAAGTGCCTCGAGCCGAGGCGCGAGGACCGGTACCCCGACGTCGACGCCTTCCAAGCCGCCCTCCGGGCTGTGAGAGCGCGCGAAGCAGTCCAGGGGCTCGGCCTGAAGGACTGCGTCGCCGGTCTCATCGCTTCGGCGGACGACGCGACCCGCGATGATCCCACGCGGAACGACGACTTCGCGTCGCTGTTGGAGCGCGGGGCGGGGCTTGACGCGAGCACCGGGTGGCCCGCGTTCGTGGAGGCGCTGCAGTCCGATCCCAAGACCCCGGACCCGATCCAGTTGGCCCGGGAGACCCGATCGATCACCGGCTCGTCGCCCGTGGGCGGGGCGCGGGGAATGGAGCCGACCGCGACGGTGGACGTGGCCGGCTCCGGCGCGCTCGATGGCGGCCCGGGTCGCACCAAGCCGATGGGCTCTTCGCCATCGCCTCGCGGCCCAGGGGCCTTGGGCTCGAGGGGCCGGGCGGCGACGGTCGGGGCCCTGGCGCTGGGCTGCGCGGCCCTGGTCTTCTTCGCCTGGCCGACGACGAGCGATGCCCCGATCACCGGGGCCCCGCCGCCCGGCGAACGCGCTGCCGAAGGAACGGTCGCCGCTCCCCTCCCGGACCTGGGGATGGACCTCGGCGCGGCGCCAGAGCCGTCACCGCCAGCGGACGTCGCCCACCGCCCGGCCGAGGCCGCTCCGCCCGCAACGGCAACGCCTGAGCCACCGCGCAGCGAGCAGGCCGGGACCCGAGCGGTCAGCTCGAGGGTCCAGGAGACGCCCACGCGAGCGATCGCGCCGAAGGACGACCCCGCTACCCCGGCGGCGCCCGCTGCAGAGCCCATCCGGGAGGCGCCGGTGGTCGCCGAGGCCAACGCGGTCCTGGTGCCGTTCGTCCTCAACACCCTGCCGTGGGCGACGGTGACCCAGGGCGGACAGTCCCTGGGCCGGACCCCCTACGAGTCGAAGCTGCCCGCGGGCACCCATCGCTTCGTCGCCACGAGCCCCAGCAGCGGCGAGAGCCACGAGTTCACGCTGCACCTCGACGCGGCCCGCGCCGACAAGCCCCTGCGACGGTGCTGGGACTTCCGGAGCGGGGAGGAGTGCAGGCGCTGAGCGGACGCTCGCCGGGTCGGGTGGGCCTCAGCCTTCGCCGCCCTGCCCCGCCCGCGGGGGAGTCCGCGTCATCGAGCATCCCCCTCGTGCGCTCCGCAGGCCCCCCCGTGTGCATCCGCTAGCATGGGCACTCCCCGCCTCCCCGGATGCCTCATGCTCCCCCAGACCCTCCCCGCCGTCCTCGGCCGCTACCGCCTGGTCGAGCTGCTGGGGGTCGGCGGGATGGGGGCGGTCTACCGGGCGGAGCAGAGCGGTCCCCTCGGCTTCAAGGCCGAGGTCGCGCTGAAGCTGGTCGATCCCGAGCTGGCTCAGAAGAACCCCGATCTGCTGCTGGCCTTGGCCGACGAGGCGCAGCTGCTCAGCCGGGTCCGGCACCCCAACATCGTCGCCCTCTCCTCCTTTGAGGAGATCGAGCACCCCACGCTGGGCAACGTGCCCGCCCTGATCCTCGAGTACGTGCCGGGCGAGACCCTGGACCAGGTGCGCCGAGGCCCCGATGGAACCCCCGTGGCGCTCCCCCCTGCAGCCGCCGGCGCGGTGCTTCGGGACTCCCTGGCGGCGCTGGATCACGCCCACCAGGCCCTGGATGGGCAGGGCAGGCCGCTGGGCCTGGTGCACCGGGACCTGAAGCCCGGCAACGTCATGATCGACCGCTTGGGCGCGGTGCGCCTCCTGGACTTCGGGATCGCGTGGTCGGTGGACCGGCTGGTGCAGACGGGCCCGAACATGACGAAGGGCACGCTCCCCTACATGAGCCCCGAGCAGCTCATCGGCTCGGCGCTCGACGGACGATCCGACCTGTTCGTCCTCGGGGTGATCGCGTTCGAGCTCCTGTGCGGTCGGGGCTATGTGGAGCGACCCCAGGGGCCGCGGGACCTCGTCCGCGTCGCCCGCCTCCTCGTGGAGGCGAAGTGGGCAGACCGGCAGATCGAGCTGGAGCAGGCGCTGCAGGGAGAGGACCTGCGGCGTGTGGTGGGCCTGGTGGCCTGGGTCGGGCGGCTGTTGCAGAGGGACTGCGCGGACCGCCCGAAAACGGCCCGCGACGCGCTCTCGACGCTGGACAGCCTGGGCCTCGACTACGAGGCGGGCCGGCGGTGGCTCTCGGATCGGATCGCCGCGCGGGAGGAAGAGATCGAGCTGGACGGTCCCGCGCCGAGGCCCGGGGAGCCGGGGGCCCGTGATGACCGCCCCTCGCCCCCCCAGCAGGCCCAACTCGGCCCCTCGATCGGTCGCGAGGAGCCGCCTGAGCTGGCGAAGCGTCAGCTCCTGCGCGCTCGGCCCCCTCGCCCGCCCGCAGAGCCCGTCGCGACGCGTCCCTTCCCCGCGCCGTCGCCGACGCCCGGTGCGCAAGCTCCCGCCACGCATGGGGGAACGAGCGGGGAGGCCAGCCCGACAGCGCCCCCCACCCCCGCTCGTCGACCCGCGGGCGACGCCAGCGCTGTCATGCTGCTGGACCGGTCGGTCCTCGACGATCTCATGCGCGGCGGCGGCGCCGCGACCGTCGGCCACTCGGCGGACGATGCTGCGACGGAGGAAGACGGGCACGAGGATCGCTCATGATCCGCGGCGGCGGGCTTCGCCGGACGGCGCCCCACCCGAGGGCCGCGCCGAGGATCCGTCGTGGTCGGGGATCGTGGTAACCGTCCGAGTTCCCACGTCTTCCCGCCGATCGCCGTCTGACCAAGGCTTC
>CALCXL010000349.1 GCA_937907595.1 uncultured Pseudomonadota bacterium | reverse complement strand
ACCCGTCGCCCTCCTGGATGGCGGTGAGCGGCGCCAGCTGCGACATCTGCTCCAGCAGCCCCGTGCGCTGCGCGCGCAGGTCGTGCGCCTGCCCTCCCCCGGCCTCCATCTGCACGATGCGGCCGTTCAGGCTGGCCACCTGGTTGCCCAGGATGTTGAGGGTGCTTACCCCCGAGGACACCTGCTGGTCCAGGGCGGTCTGCTGGCCAACCAGGGCCTGCGCGGTCTGGTTGAACGCCTCCGCCAGGGAGGATCCTGCCCCCAGGACGCCCAACCGGAAGCCGTTGCTGTTGGGGTCCGTCTCCAGCTCGCTGAAGGAGTCGAAGAGCTGGTTGATCGACTCGGAGAGGCTGCCGGCGTCGGACTCGGTGAAGCGGGTCTCGATGGCTCGGAAGCTCTGGGAGCGCGAGGAGTGGAAGCCGTCGGCGCCCATGCGTCCGAAGACGCTGCCCTGGGCGAACCGGTCGTAGTGGGAGACCACCGACTCGGCCGTGACGCCCTGCCCCAGCAACAGGCCCTCGGCCCGGATCGTGCCCTTGGCGCCGATCGCCAGGGTCTGCCGCGCGTAGCCCTTCGTGTTGGCGTTGGCGACGTTGTTGGAGGCGACGGACACGCCCGTGCTGGCCGTGTTCAAGGCCCGCGAGCTGTGCTGCAGGATCCCGAAGAGGCTCACGTCGTCTCCTGCCTGCCCGCGCTCATCACAGCGACCGGCGGAACAGCTCGCCGCTGCGCTGGCTCTCGGCGGACTGGCCGTTGGCGTCGTAGGCGTGCTCGGTGGTGGACTCGACCAGGCCTTCGCCCAGGTGCTGCGAGAATTCCAGGACCTGCGCGATCAGGACCTCGTTGCGGCGGCTGATGACGGCGATCTCGTCACGGAGCTGGCGGAGGGCGTCACGCTGTTGACGAAGGCGTCGGCCCTCCGACGGCGGGGCGGCGGCGACCAGGGCGTGCAGGGTGACGGTGCGGGCCAGGGGGCCGTCACCGGCGATCCCGCGGGCGGCCGGGGGCAGGCAGGCCTCCTGGTGCTCGGCCCGGACGCGGCCGGCGCTGCCCAGTTGCTCGATGATCCCCTGCTGGCGGGCGGTCCACGCCTCGACTTCCGGAACGTCGAGGCGGACGAGAGGCTCCTTGCCTTCGTCCGCGACGTCACGCAATCGACCGAGCAGGGAGAGCTCAGTCTCGAGGGCTTCGACCAGGCGCTGCCAGTGGGGATTCGGGCTCATGCGGCCTCCGGGGCGTCCGACAGGGTTGCCGTGACGCTCAGTGATGCTGCATGGGCCGTGCCACTCTGGTTCCGAGGATGGGTTGTTTCTACCCTCATCCCCGAAATCCCCGGGCCGGGTCCTAGAACAAGTCGCGTGCGATGAGCGCCGCGAGCTCGCTGGGATCCGCCTGCATCTGGCCGGCCTGGAGGTCCGCCTTCGCCCGCTCCACCACGTCGTGGCGGACCTCGGGTTCCGCCTTCGCGGCCTTGGCGATCTCCTGGACCTCCTGGACCTTGGTCGACAGGGAAACGCTGGACGCACCCGCTGCCGCCGTCGAGTCGAGACCTGCCCCCGCCCGCTCGGCGGCGCGCGTCGGTTCGGACTCGCGGGCCTGCTGGGCCTCCTGAGCCCTCGCCGATGCGAGGCTGGTTACGCTCGTGTCATGGCCTTTGACCTTCATGACTCTCTCTCCTTTCGCCGCGTCCGGGACTGCGGCTGCGGGCCCCGACGAGGGGGGCTCCAAGCTCTTCATCGGAGGGGCTACCGAAAGCTTGAGGACTTTTTATCAGGTTTCCAATTCGGGGTTCCCTCCACCGTTTTCGACGGTCCGCTGACGCTCTGCTGCCGGGGGCGTCAGGGATCCGGCGGGGTCGGCGGGGGGCTACTTCGACCGGAGGAAGCGGTCGGGGTCCACCGGGTCGCCGTCGACCCGCACTTCGAGGTGGAGGTGGGGCCCGGTAGAGCGGCCGGTGGAGCCCACGGCGCCGATGACCTCGCCGGCCTCGACCCGCTGGCCGACGTACACGCTGAGCTGGCTCTGGTGCGCGTAGCGGCTGACGACGCCGTCGCCGTGGTCGATCTCCACCAGCTTGCCGTAGCCGCCGGCGTCCCCGGCGCGCCGGACGGTGCCGCCCTTCACCGCCAGGACCGGGGTGCCCTCGGGCGCGGCCAGGTCCAGGCCGTCGTGGTGGCGGCCGTCGCCGCCCAAGGGATCGGCGCGGTGGCCGAAGTCGGACGAGACGCGGCCCGGCGACGCCGAAGGCAGCGGCCAGGCGAAGCCCTCGCGGCCCGAGGGCATGGCCTCGGGGGAGACGGGGCTGTAGGCCGTGAGCGCGGCGCCGCGTTGGGCGCCCTTGACGATCATGTCGGCCAGGCCCAGGCCCCGGCCGGCCACCCGGCCCGCGATCTCCTGGTCGAAGAGGTCGGAGAAGGTCTCCATCTCCATGCCCGAGAAGAGGCCGTCCTCCCCGCTGACGTTGGCGGCCTGGCGCATCTCCTTGAGCAGGGTCTGCACGAAGTAGCCCTCGAAGGCCTCGGCGGCCTTTCGGAGCTCGGCGGTGTCCCCACGCTTCGCCGCGCTCTTCAGGCGATCGGCGATGCCGGAGTCGGCGTGCTGGAGCTGCGCGCGGGCGGCGGCGGAGGCATCGACGGGCACGTCAGATGACCTCGAGCTCGGCGTCGAGGGCGCCGGCCTGCCGGATGGCCTGCAGGATGGACATCAGGTCCCGGGGCGCGACCCCCAGGGCGTTCAGGGCGCCGACGACCTCGCCGATGCTCACGCCGCCCAGGACCTGCAGGGGGGCCTTCTGCTCCTCCACCTCCACGTTGGTCTCGGGCGCCACCACCGTGTTCCCCGAGCTGAAGGGCCCGGGCTGGCTGACGCCCAGTCGGCTGTCCACCTGGATCGTGAGCCCGCCGTGAGCCACCGCCACCTCGCGGATCCGCACGGCGGAGCCCATGACCACGGTGCCGGTGCGCTCGTTGATGACCACGCGCGCGGGGCCGTCGACCTCCACGTCCAGGCCGTCGACGCGGGCGGCGAGCTCGGTGACGCGCCCCTGGTACTGCGGCGGCACGGCCAGCTTGACGGTGCCGGAGTCGATGGCCCAGGCGAAGTCGCCCAGGAGCTCGGCGTTGATGCGCTTCGCCATGCTGACCGCGGTGTGGAAGTCGGGCTCCCGCAGCGCCAGGTACAGCTCCGAGCGACCCAGCAGGTCCACGGTCAGCTCCTGCACGATCTTGCCGCCCTCGGGCACCCGGCCCACGGTCAGGTGGTTCTTGCTCTTGCTGGCGCCCCCGGCCGAGGCCGAGAAGCCGCCGATGGCCAGGGGGCCGGCCGCGACCGCGTAGGGCAGGCCCAGGCCGTCGGGGCGCTTGAGCATGGTCGGCAGCAGGACGCCGCCGGAGAGGGAGCGCGCGTCGCCCAGGGAGCCCACGGTCACGTCGATCTGGTTGCCCGCCCGCGCGAAGGCGGGCATGGAGGCGGTGACGCTGACCACGGCCACGTTCCTGGAGCGCAGCTCGTCGATGTCCAGGTCGATCTCCTGGCTGGCGAGCACGTTCTTGAGGAGTCGACGGGACGCCTGGCCGTCGCCGGTGCCCTGCAGGCCGACCACCAGGCCCACGCCCAGGAGCTGGTTGCTCTCCACGCCTTCCCACCGGGCGACGTCCTTGATGCGCGACGCGTCGGCGCGGCCGGGCCAGAGCAGCAGGGCCAGGAGTGCGAAGAGCGAGGCGATCGTGAGCAGCTCACCGCGGCTCACGCGGCGGCTCACGCTGGGCTCACGCAGGGAGGTTCGGGGCTCGGGTGCGTTCATCACGACCTCCTACAGGGGGGACACGAGGTCGAGGATGCGGGTGAACCAGCCAGGGCGCTGCTTGCCAGCCACCACGCCCTGCCCGGTGTATTCGATGCGCACGTCGGCCATGGCGGTGCTCATCACCACGTTGTCGGTGTCGATGGAGCGGGGGTCCACGACGCCGCGCAGGCCCAGGTACTCCATCTCGTTGTTGACCATCACCGCCTGCCGCCCGGCCAGGACCAGCTGGCCGCCGGGCAGGACCTCCATCACCCGGGCCGTGAGGGTGCCGCTCACGGTGCCCTTGCGGTTGGTGCTGCCGTTGCCGGTGAAGTCGTTCTGGG
>CALCXL010000348.1 GCA_937907595.1 uncultured Pseudomonadota bacterium | reverse complement strand
ACGGGGGCGGGAGGAACTCCAGCACCGGGAGCTCCACGGGTTCGGCCCCCTCGGCCTGGAGGCGCTCGCTCAGGCGGCTGGCCTGGCTGCGGGATCGCGTGACCCCCACGCGCAGCCCCGCCAGCGGCGAGGCAGAGCTCACGCCGGGGGGGCGGGGAGCAGCGTGGCGGCGCCCCGATCGAGCAGGTCCCGGCAGAGGATGCGCGCCAGGCGATCGGCCCCGGTGCCGGTGGCCTCCCCCACCCGACGCGCCCGGATCGCGCGGGAGCCGGCGGGATCCAGGAGCACGGCCTCCAGGGTCAGGCGGTCCCGCTCCACCACGCCGCGCACGCCCAGGGGCAGCGAGCAGCCCCCGCCCAGGCCACCCAGCACCCCGCGCTCGGCCTTCACCTCCAGGCGGGTGGGCCGGTGCTCCAGGGAGTGCAGGAGCTCCGCGACGCGCGCGTCCCCGGCCCGCCCCTGCACGGCGATGGCCCCCTGCCCCGCCGCGCCCAGCCAGGGGCCGTCCAGCCTCCGCTGGATGCGGTCCCCCAGGCCGAGCCGATCCAGGCCCGCGCAGGCCAGCAGGATCGCGTCGTAGCCGCCCTCGTCCAGCTTGCGCAGGCGGGTGCCGACGTTGCCACGCACGTCGGCGACGGACAGGTCCGGTCGAGTCGCCTTGAGCTGGGCGGCGCGGCGGAGCGAGCTGGTGCCCACGGTGGACCCGGCAGGCACCGCCGCGAGCAGGTTCCGGGGCTCGAAGGCGGCGGGATCAGCCTCCATCGCCGATCGGAAGGCGTCCAGGTGATCGGCCCGCACCACCAGCGCGTCCCGGGGATCGGCGCGCCGCGGCATGGCCAGGATGCCAAGGCCCTCGGGATGATCGGTGGGCAGGTCCTTGAGGGAGTGCACGGCCACGTCGACCGCGCCGGCGTGCAGCGCCTCCTCCAGCTCGGCCGTGAACAGGCCCTTGCCGCCGATCTCCGGCAGCGGCTTGTCCAGCACCCGATCGCCCCGCGTGGAGAAGGTGCGCAGCTCCACCTCCACCCCGCCCCGGTGGGCGTCGCGCACCAGCTGCGCCACGTACTCGCTCTGCCACAGCGCCAGGGCGCTGCCCCGGGTCCCGATCACCAGCCGTTCCGTCACGATCCATCCCCCGCCCGCTGGCCGCCGGGCCCCGGGTCCTGCCGCCCGACCGGTCTCGCCGACTCGGCCCTCCCTGCGTCCTCGTCCAGATCGCCCACGGAGAGGAGCGTGGACTCCACCCCGAAGAGCCGCCCCGCCTCCGCCAGCGCGTCCAGCTCGCCCGCTTGCCCCAACTGCCGGATCCTGGAGAGCGGGTGGTGCAGCAGTCGCTTGTTGAGCGCTCCAGCCAGCTTCTCTAGTGATTGCCTAAGCTTGTGCTGTGTCGTCTCATCCAGTTCCTCAAGGATCGGCGCCAGGTTCGTCAGGGTGCGACTCACCTCCGATTCGGCGTCGCGCCGCGCCCGCAGGTTCAGGGACTTGAGCAACGGGGCCACGTGCACCTGGGCCAGGACGCGGGCGAAGGCGGCCACCTCCTCCTGCACGATCGCCTCGGCCGACACCGCCGCCGCAGCTCGCGCCGCCTGCCCCTGGGCGACGGCGCGGCCCAGGTCGTCGATGTCGAAGAGGT
>CALCXL010000347.1 GCA_937907595.1 uncultured Pseudomonadota bacterium | reverse complement strand
TGGCCGACGTCGCCACGAACTCGATCGTGATCTTCGGCGGCAACGAGGGGCCCGTCGTCAACCAGATCCCCTACGCCGACTTCACCGGGGAGACCTGGATCTTCGAGCCGGGGGTGGGCTGGACGGAGATCGCCGGCGAGGCCCCCTCGGAGCGCGGACGCTACGGCACGGGCTACGACCCGTCGGGCCGCATGCTGGCCTTCGGCGGCCGCTGGCGCCTGCCAGAGACGTCGGGCGACTACACCCTGTTCGACGACCTCTGGTCCTTCGACTTCGCCTCGCGCACCTGGACCGAGCTGGCCGACGGGGGCGGGCCCTCGGGCCGCTACTACCCCGGCGTCGCCTGGAGCACCCAGGACGAGGCGCTGTACGTCTGGGGCGGGGCCACCAACACCGACGCCCTGAACATCGCGCCCAGCAGCGACTTCTGGAGGTGGACCGACGCCGGCGGCTGGGAGGAGCTCACCACCTCGGGCACGCAGCCGAGCACCCGCGTCTTCTTCTCCAGCGCCTACGACCCGGTGCGCAACCGGATGGTGGTCTTCGCCGGGCAGATCGGGAACTTCCAGAGCTACGCCTACCAGGACCTCTACGCGCTCCAGTTGGACACCGGCGAGTGGACGCAGCTGCACAACGGCAGCGGCGACGCGCCCAGCACGCGCATGCACCCGCACCTGCTCTACAACGCCGACGAGGACGTCTACCTGATGTGGGGCGGGCACACGGACATCGGCGACGGCAACGACCTGTGGTCCTTCGACCCCACCACCGACACCTGGGAGCTGATCTACCAGGGCGACACCTTCACGCTGAGCGGCCTGGGCTGCGCGGGCAACCCGTCGGAGGTGCCCGCAGACTTCGTGGTGCAGGACCTGTCCGCGCCCGAACGGCGGCACCGGGCGATGCTGGCGGAGCTGCACGGCAACCTGTGGCTCTTCGGCGGCATGCACGCCGAGTGCAGCGACCACCTCGACGACACCTGGCGCTACGACCTCTCCACCGACACCTGGCACGAGCTGATCGAGGCCCGCTCGGGCGAGAGCTGCCTGCGCCGCGCCGACGACTGCGAGTGCCTGTGCCTGTGAACCGCCGAGCGCTCCCCCCGCTCCTGGGCGCCCTGCTGCTGGCCGCCTGCCCCACCGTGGATGGCGAGCCCACCCCCGACGGCCCCGCGGTCGATCTGGGCACCGGCGAGCTGGACTTCGAGCCCCTGGACGACGGGGACGAGCTGGCGATCGTGCTGGGCTCCCAGGGCGGCTACCACCTCTACGGCTCCTTTCGCAGCCACGGGGTGGTGGCCGGCGACTCGCGCAGCCTGACGGAGCCGACGAACCCGACGATGGAGTTCGACGTGGTGCACGACGGCGCGTCGATCATCGCCATCCCGCCCTTCACCCAGGGCATCGCGGAGGCGCCCGCCGAACAGGCCCCCTGGACCCACTGGATGCTGGGCCGGGAGGCGCGGCTGGTCCTGGCGTTCGGCGACGACGTGACGCTGGACGGGGAGAGCGTCGACTTCTCCATCACCGTGACGGACACCGACGGCACCGTGGTGCAGGACACCGTCTCCGTGGTGCTCTACCCCCACGCGCTGAACGGGCAGAACGCTCCGGGCTAGGCGCCGGGTTCGCCCGCCCCGCTCAGCGACCGCCGCAGGGATCCGAGCAGGCCTGGCCGCCGTCGAGCTGCCGCTGCACCTCCGCGGCGCGCTCGTTGATGGCGTCCGTCAGCGTCGTGAAGATGTTGTACTCCCAGGCCCCGGGGTTGTAGTAGCCGCAGGTGTCGGGCTCGTCGATGCAGGCCGGCGAGTCGGGGCGGTAGTAGCGGTCGGCCTCCAGCCAGGGGCGCATGGTCTCGGCCCGGTCCCCGATCCAGGCCAGCAGCTCCGAGGGCACGAACTCGTCGTCCATGAGCTCCTGCATGGTGGCCAGGTACTCGTCCTGGCGTCGGTCCACCAGCCAGCCCGCCACGGCCGGGCCCGCGGTCGCCGAAGACCAGCAGGGGTGGCCGCCCAGGATGTTGCCCTCGCACGCTCCGCCGGCGTAGTCGGGCAGGTCCAGCCAGGCCAGGTCGCGGTCGTAGGGCACCACCACGAAGCCGCGGTCCGGGTGGTCGTAGAGCAGGTGGTTCTTGTGGTTGCCGAACATGCCGTCGTAGTCGGGCAGGGCCATGTCGATGGCGATCTCCTTCAACCACTGCTCCTCGTCGATGAGCAGCCTCAGGGAGTCGCCGACCTGGACGTCGTCGGCGCCGTCCTCGATCGCGCTCCCCACCAGCAGGAGGTCCCGCAGGGCTCCGGGGTCGGTCTCCGACGTGCCCGCGGCCGGGTGGTAGTCGCCGCTCCAGCCCCCGCTGGAGTCCCAGCTGTCGCTCCAGACCTGGGTGCCGTCGACCTCCACCTTCCAGTAGTCGCCGTCCGGCGCGTCGCCGTACCGCTGGTTGAGGAAGCGCTGGGTGTCGGCCTCCTCCACCAGGCTGAACAGCCCCTCGTAGGCGCCGTCCACGCAGAGCCGGGCGTGGTTGGCCCGGGGCGCCACGACGCCAAAGCGGTTGGAGACGCGGTTCGCCAGCACCTCGCGGAGGTAACTCTGATCGGCGCCCTCCCGCGCGATCAGGTTGATCTTCTGCTGGTCGCCGATCTTGTCGTCGCCGCTGAACTCGTCCATGGAGATCTTGTACGAGGGCTTGCGCCCCAGCCGGCGATCCAGGCAGCGCTGCAGCCCGTCGGGCCGCGGGTCGTCCCCGTCGAAGAAGAGCGCGAAGAGGGTTGTGCGACCCCGGAAGCGGGCGCCGATGTCGGGGTACTCCTTTCCCTGGAACACGAGGGTCGCCGACGCGTACTCGTGGCGGACGCGGTCGGTGGCGATGCCCTGATCGATCTCCCACAGGTTGTCGGCGTAGGCCTTGGCGTGGCGGCAGAGGTCGGCCCACTCGGAGTCGCTGAAGCTCAGCTCGAACAGCGGCAGGGCGTCGTCGGCGAAGAGCGAGTCACCTTCGCCTTCGTCCACGGGCGGCACGAACGGGGCCTCGTAGCCCTCGGGGAGCTCGCATCCGTCCGAGCCCGCGATGGTCTGCGAGGAAGGCGCTGAGTCGTCGTCGTCCGAGGGCTCGTCACCGCACCCCAGGGCCAGGGAGGCCAGCGCGGTGAGGGTCAGCAGGAGCGGGGAGGGCGGCGCAACGGGGCGAGAAGGCATGGGGTCTCCAGGCATGGGGTCTCCAGGGGTACCGGGCGCATGGTACGCGGGAGGGTCCGCGTCCGCCCGGGCGCTGGCAGGCCGGGGGGCGGGGTGAGCGCCCCCATCCCGCGCCGCCCCTACTGCAGCGCGTTCCCGTTGGAGATCCGCGCCAGCCGCTCCAGGGTCACGGTTCGCGACAGCTGCTTGATGGGCGACGTGGCCACCGACCAGAGCTCGTGCAAGGGGCAGGGGTTGGCCTTGTCGCACTCGCGATCGCCCATGGAGCAGACCGGGCTGCCGTAGTTGTCTGGATCGATGGCTTCGACCACGTCGGCCAGCACGACGTCGTGGGCCGGCCGGACCAGGCGGTAGCCGCCGCGGTGCCCCCGCTCGCCGTCGATCAGCCCCTCGGAGGCCAGCTGGCGCAGGATCTTGGCCAGGAAGGCCGGCGGGATGCCCGTGGCTTCGGCGATGTCCTTCGCCGCCCGACGCTCTCCCTCGTGCCGGGCAAGGC
>CALCXL010000346.1 GCA_937907595.1 uncultured Pseudomonadota bacterium | reverse complement strand
CAGAAGACGCGGCGGCGGCGGAGGCTCCCGAGGACGCGGAAGCCGGAGCCGGTGAGGCGGACGACGACGGGGTCGCGGCCGAGGAGCCGGCGGCAGCCGAGGAGGCCTCAGCGGACGCCGACGATGCCGCAGAGAATGCCCAGGCGGAGCCCGACGATGAGTCGGAGCCGGACAGCGCGCCCGAGGCAGCGGGCCAGGACGCGGATCATGCTGGAGAGCAGCCGCAGGCGTCGGAGGAGTCCGATGGCGGAGCGCCGGACGAGGTTGCGGCTGGGGAAGCCCAGGCGGCGCCGGAACCCGAGCCCACTGGGGCGCAGGCGGCCGGGGCGCAGGCCGCCGACGGCAAGCAGCCCGCCGGCGCGAAGAAGACCGCCGGTGCGAAGAAGCCTGCTGGTGCGAAGAAGGCGGCCGGCAAGCAGCCTGCCGCCGGCGCACAAGCCGGAGGAGCGAAGCCCGCAGGTGCGGGCCTCAAGGGGGCTGCCAAGCAGGCCGGGCGCGCGGCGAAGAAGCCCGCCGGCAAGAAGGGCGGGGGCAAGAAGGCCTGACCGAGAGCCGCTACGAGAACTTCTCTGAGTAGAAGGAGTCGATCAGCGCCTCGTGCCGCTGCTGGATCACCCGGCGCTTGACCTTGAGCGACGGAGTCAGCTCGCCCTCCTCCACCGTGAAGTCCCGCGCCAGCACCGCGAAGGTCTTGATCGTCTCGTAGGACGAGAGCCGCCCGTTGACCTCGTCCACGTAGCCCTGCAGCAGCTTGCGCACGTCGTCGTCGTCGGGCAGCGCCTCGTCGATGGGCAGCTTGCGATCCTGACGCTCCCACAGCTCCTCCAGGCCTTCGCGGTCCAGCGTGACCAGCGCCGACAGGAACTTGCGCTTGTCGCCGATCACCACCACCTGGCTCACACCGGGGAAGGTCTTGAGGCGCCCCTCGATGTTCTGGGGGCTCACGTTCTTGCCGCCGGCCGTGACGATGATGTCCTTCTTGCGATCGGTGATCTTGATGTAGCCCTGCTCGTCCATGACGCCGACGTCGCCGGTGTGCAGCCAACCATCGACCACGGTCTCCGCGGTGGCCGCCTCGTCGTGCAGGTAGCCCATGAAGACGTTGGGGCCGCGCACCAGGATCTCTCCGTCGTCGGCGATGCGCACGTCCATGCCGGCCAGGCCCACGCCGACCGTGCCGAAGCGCGGGCGCTCTGCGGGGTTGAAGGTGCACACGCCCACGCACTCGGTCTGGCCGTAGACCTCCTGGATGACGATGCCCAGCGACGCGAAGAAGCGCCCAATCTCCGCCGAGAGGGGGGCCGCGCCGCTCAAGAAGCGTCTACCGCGGCCCATGCCGAGCTTGCGGCGGAGCGTGCTCAGCACCAGGCGGTCGGCCACGTCCAGCTGGATCCGGAGGCTGGGGCTCAGCCGGCCGGTCTCGGCGCGCATGTGGAAGGCGGCCAGGCCCACGCCCGTCGCCCAGTCGAAGAGCTTGCGTCGCAGGGGCGGGGCGTCCTGCAGCGTCGACTGGATCCGGGCGTAGTACTTCTCCCAGAGCCGCGGCACGCAGACCAGGATGGTGGGCTCCACCTCCACCAGATTCTGGGCCACCGCCGGCAGCCCCTCGCCCATGTTGACCGTGTAGGCGACGCGAATGGCCATGATCTGGCCCTGCAGGCGCTCGGCGACGTGGCTCAGGGGCAGGAACGACAGGCTGGAGTCGCCCTCTCCAGCCTCCAGCGCGCCAGCCAGGGACTCCGCCATGGACATCATGTTGGTGTGGGAGATCATCGCGCCCTTGGGGGGCCCGGTGGTGCCCGAGGTGTAGATGATCGTCGCCAGGGCCGCCGGGTCCAGCTCCTCCAGGCCCTGCTCGGCCGCGTCCCGCCCCCCCGCGCCCCGCTCCAGCAGATCCTCCCAGGAGATCAGCCCGTCGGTGTCGGCGATCCCCTCGGGATCGAAGGCGATGATGTGCTCCAGATGGGGCAGCTCACCCCGGTGCTCGTGCAGCTTGCAAGCCTGCCCCGCGTCTTCGACGAACACCGCCCGGGCACCGCAGTGGCCGACCACGTAGGCCACGGCCTCCGCGATGGATGAGGGGTAGATGGGCACGCTGACGCAGCCGATGGCGAGCGTCGCCAGGTCGCCCACGAGCCACTCGACGCGGTTGGTCGAGAGCATGGCCACCATGTCGCCCGGCTCCAGGCCCAGGGACTTCAAGCCGGCCGCGGCCTCGAGCACGCGCCGCCAGTAGGCCGCCCAGGAGATGTCGTGCCAGGTGCCGCCGTGCTTGCGCCGCAACGCCACGGCGTCGGGGGTGGCTTGGGCGTTGTGGCGGAGGGCGTGAGGCAGGGTGGGAAAGTCGGACATGCTCGCCTTCTACCGTCGGCGGGGCGCGCGGGCCAGATCAGACGGCGATTCGCGTCCAGGAGTCCCCGCGCAGCTTGCGCACCGCGATGCCCGCCACGGCGATGCGGGACAGGAACATCGCCACCCACATCCCGAAGACGCCCAGGTCGAAGCCGATGCCCAGCAGCCACGCGAGGGGGAGCATGAGCAGGTACTGCTGGGCCATCTGCACCCCGGCGACGAAGCGGGTGGCGCCCGCCCCGAGCAAGGAGAAGATCAGCACCATGGGCAGGGCGTCGACGACGACGGACACCGCGAAGAGCTGCAGGGCTGGCTTGGCGGCGGCGATGACCAGGGCGTCCTGGGTGAACAGCCCCAGCAGCGGCTCGGCGAACAGCGCGGCCCCCAGGGCCGGCAGGGCCAGGCCCGCGACGGCGACCCGAACGCCGAGCCACGCGAAGTCCCGGGCCACGTCGGGCTCACCGCGGCCCAGGTGCCTGCCCATCATGGTGCTGCAGGCCAGCCCGATGCCCAGGGCCGGCAGGAAGCCGGTGGACGCCAGGTTCACCAGAATCGTGCCGGCCGCAACGGCGCGGGTGCCCAGCTCGGCATGCAGGCGGAGGAAGAGCAGGTAGCCGAGCATCAAGCCGATGCCGCGCACCGCCTCCGGCCAGGACAGGGCCACCAGCGCCCGCAGCCGGGGGCCGCTCAGGGAGGCGAAGCGGAAGGGCCGGTACCGGTTGCGCACCTCCGGCCGGGCCAGCGCCAGGCCGGTGTACAGGCAGGTGGCCAGGACCGTGGCGAGCACGGAGGCCAGGGCGGCGCCGCGCACCCCCATCGGCGCGGCGCCCAGGTTGCCGTAGATGAACACCCAATTGAGGAAGACGTTGGCGACGTGGCTGATCGCGATCGTGCTCATGTAGACGCGGCTCTGCCCGATCCCGTTGAAAAAGCCGCGAAAGCAGTAGTTGGCGGCCACCACGCCCACGGACATCAGTCGGATCGCCAGGTAGCCCGAGCCGCCGGCCACCACCTCGGCGTCATCGCTCAGCAAGGTAAAGAATTGCGGCGCGGCGGTGGCCAGGCCGTAGCCCAGAGGCAGGCCGACCACGAAGGCCAGGATGAGGCCGGTGTCCAGGGCGGCCCCGGCCCCCTCAGGATCGCCCTCGCCGTCGCGCCGCGAGACGATCGCCTGCACGCCCGTACCGACCCCGATGATCAGGTTGGCCAGCACCCAGAACGAGAAGGAGCCGAGCCCCGCGGCCCCCTGGGGAGCCGGTCCCAGGCGCCCGACCATCGCGGTGTCCACGAGGTTGAGGACCGTCTGCGAGAGCATGCCCAGGAGGATGGGCACGCCCAGCGCCAGCAGCTCGCGGGTGCGATCGGGGGGGAACCATCGGGCGATCACGGCGCCTCCCCGGGCGGGGCCAGATCGGCCCGACAGTCCCGGCAGTAGGCGACGGGGAGCTGTCCGGCGAAGAGGGCCGGGAAGAACCAGACGAAGGCCGAGCGCGCGTCGACGCCGTCGTACATGGAGCACCAGGCGTTGGTGCAGTGGCCCTGGTGGCTGTGGCCGGGATCGGTGGCCAGGCCGAACGCGTGCCCGACCTCGTGCACCAGCACGCTCGCCTCCTGCATGGCGCCGCTGACCCACGCGATCGGCCGGAGCTGTTCGGCGAAGATCACCACCAAGGGCGCCTGGTAGCGCCGGCCGTAGCGCTCCATCTCGCTCCGCCGCCACGCGTAGC
>CALCXL010000345.1 GCA_937907595.1 uncultured Pseudomonadota bacterium | reverse complement strand
GCCAGCTGCGCGGCGAGCTTCCATTTGGCGGGGGTCGACCCCTCGAAGAGGTGGCGCCCGCCCCCAAGCAGGACCCCCTGCTGCCCGGCGGCGACGCAGTCCTCGGGAGCACAGGACCCCAGATCCAGGCTGACCGCGACGCCCTGGGGCGCGCCCGACGGTGCGTCGCAGCGGATGCTGCTGGGGTCAGCGACCCACTCCACGTCCGGCACGAACGCCGCCGCCGCGGGCCCGATCGCCGACGCGGGCCCCGGGTAGTCGCGCGGGGAGCCGCCCAGCTTCTCCAGCCAGGCCAGGCCGTGGCCCTCCCAGGGCCCGATGGGCGTCGGGCGGCGCCTCAGCTCGGTCTGCGCCAGGACGAGGGGGCTGCCTGAATCCTCGTCCGCCGCAGGCTGGGGCGGCTCAGTAGGAGTGGCCGAAGGGCTCTCCTCGGACGCGGGGAGCGGCGCGTCAAGCGGCGCGTCGGTCGGCCCACAGGCAGCCGTCGCCACGAGCAGCGCGACTGCGATGGAGACTGCGCGACGAGCTGACAAGGACCCTCCCCAATACCGCGTCCCTCCACCATAGGCCGACCATCGGCGCTGCGCCCGGGGCAGCCCCACGGTTCCCACCTGGCGAGCTCCCCCGCCTTCACACGATCGTCCAACGGATCCACGCCGCCCTCCGCACCGACCCCGCAAGGATCCCCGGCACAGGCACACATGGCGTGCTCAGCGATTTGACCGTGGACCGACCCCCGGTCGACTCCCATGGTGAGGGCATGGGTGAAGCCGACACCATCGCCGGGGACCCTTCCCTCCCTCGGGGCACGCGGGCCGACTTCGCACTCAGGCTCGTCGGGAGTCGCGACGACACGTCCGAAGAGGCACTCACTCCGGAGCAGCGGAACGCGGCCGCGGTGACCGAAGCCCAGCGACGGTGGGCACAGATCGAGTCCGGCGAGGTCGAGACGATCCCCGCAGCGAACGCCATCGCAGCAGCGCGCGAACGCCCTGCGCCGTCGTCGTTGAGCTACTCCACCGTGTACTGCGCGCACGACTGCGCCATGTACTGGGGCTCGACGCGCGTGCGCTCGCGGGAGACGACCTTGCCGTCGGCGCCGAGGACCTCGTTGTAGGTGTCGGTCCACTTGAAGTAGAGCGAGACGCAGACCTTGCCCGTGTAGGGCAGCTTGCCGCCGTCCTTCGCCGCCAGCGCGCGGACCTGCTTCTCCACGTCCAGGCAGCCGTCGGTGCCCAGGTCGCTGCGGTCCTTGAAGTTGCACTTGCCCTGCTCGTTCCAGACCTTCATGCGCATCTGGTCCCAGGTGTTGGAGTCGTCCGAGGGGTGGTACTCGCCCAGCTGCTCGTACTGCAGGTGCTTGCCGCTGATCGACTCCACCGTGACGTAGTTGTGCCAGGTGTTGTCGTCGCGGATCTGGTTGTAGACGGCGCCCTGACTGGCGTAGTCCATCGTTCGCTTCGCCTGGTAGCAGCGGACCTCCACCAGCCGGTCGGGGCTGGTGAACGCCTCCTTCACGCCGCTGTACGTCGACTCCTTCTCGAAGGGCAGCGAGGCCGTGGAGAAGATGCAGTTGCCGACGCCGTTGGTGACCTTGCGCAGGGTGCTGTTCGGCGTGGACAGGTCCGCCGACGCCCCCCGGCAGAGCAGCAGGGTGCCGACGCCGACGCCGACGGCGACGACAAGCTTGAATCGGAACATGGTTCGAGCCTCCCGAAGGCCACCCGCCGTCCTGGCGGATGCTGGCGACGAACCCCGCCGCCGCGCGCCCTCCGGGATCTCATCGGCGCGCGTCGTGGGGACCTCGAGCCTCCGAGACCGCAGGACCGCGGCGCAGCCCGTCCGTCGCCGCGATCAGGCCGGCGCGCCCGTGCCCCCGGCGAATCCACCGCGCAGCATGCTGATCGCGCCCATCCCCATGGTGATGATGTCCTCGGGGTGGTCGATCTGCTTCGCCAGCCGCCAGATGCGCGTGGGGTGCAGGTAGAAGCGCTTGTAGGCCAGGTCGATGATGCCCTCCATCTCCGCGTTGGAGACGGTGTAGCTGTGGTGCGGCAGGCGACTGAAGCGCCGGTGCTCGTCGTCCCAGGGCAGGTCGAACTCGCGCGCGATGTCCGTGCCCGGGTAGGGCTGGAACATGAAGTAGGCGGTGTAGTCGGGCTCCAACTCCAGGGAGAAGTCGATGGTCTCCATCATCTCCTCCACCGTCTCCGTCGGGAAGCCGAGGATGAAGTTGGACAGCACGCCGATGCCCGCCTCCCGCGCCTTGCGGAAGCCCTCCACCGCCGTCTCCTTCTTGATGCCCTTCTTGATGAGGTCGAGCACGCGCTGCGACCCCGCCTCCACCCCCGACTCGATGCGGTAGCAGCCCGCCGCCTTCATCTTCTTGAGCAGCCGCGCGTCCAGCTTGTCCACGCGCTCGGCGCAGAACCACTCGATGTCCAGCTTGCTGCTGACCATCAGATCCAGCAGCTCTTCGGACCGCCGCGGATGCACCAGGAAGCGGTCGTCGTGGAAGCGGAACTCGTGCACCCCGTAGGTGTCCCGCAGGTGCTTGAGCTCCGCCACGATCGACTGCGGCGATCGGAAGCTCATCTTCTGCCCGAAGATCGTCCGGTCGCAGAAGGTGCAGCGGTGCGGGCAGCCGCGGTTGAAGAAGACCGACGTGCTGCGCGGGCTCTTGCGGTAGCCCGGCGCCAGCTTGTAGTCGCCCATGCGCAGCAGGTGCCGCGCGGGCATGGGCAGCTCGTCCAGCTTGAGCTCCCGGGTGCGCTGCTCCGTCTTGACCACCTCCCCGTTGCGCAGGAAGGCGATGCCGGGGATGTCTTCGATGTCCGGCCACTGGTTGGCCACCGCCGGCGCGCTGAACTCGCCCTCCCCCACCACCACCACGTCGGCCAGGCCGCGCTCCAGGTAGACCTCCGGCCGCGCCGTGGCGTCGTAGCCGCCGCACAGGATGATCGCCTCGCAGCCCATGTCCCGGATCTCGCGCACCATCTGCTGCACGTTCGGCAGGCAGGGCGCGGTGCAGGAGAAGCCGATGAAGGCCGGATCGTGCTTCTGGATCGCCTTCTGCAATCGCCCGTCCATGGGCATGACCGAGAAGTCGAGCGCGTGGACCGGGAAGCCCTCCTGCTCGAACATCGCCGCCACCTGCAGGAGCCCCAACGGGGGCATCGTGGAGGTGGCCAGGCGCTCGATCAGGCTGTCCGGGATGTACCCGGGCTCGATCATCAGGATGTCTGGCTTGCCCATGGCGGTCCCGTTCTGCGGTCAATTCCCGCCGTGTGCAGCAGGATAGCCGAGGGGATCCGCACCCGCCACGAACGCTGATTCAGCAAGAACCGCGCAGGGTTGGCCCGCCGCAAGGCCCGCCGGGACCGTGTAGGCTCGGGGCGTGGAGCGGGTCGGACTCAAACGGATCCTGGGCGGGGTCGCGGGCGTGCTGCTCGCCGGCGGGCTGCTGGCGTGGTCCTTCGATCACGCGGGGGCCGATGCGATCGCCCGCGCCCTGGCCGCCTTCAGCCTCTGGGCCCTGCTGCCCGCCCTGCTCTGCGAGGCCGTCGTGCAGGCCTCCAAGGCCCTCAAGTGGACCGCGATCCTCTCGGGTCTGAAGCCCGTGCGCTACCGCAACGCCCTGTCGGCCGTCCTGGTCGGCGCCGCCTCCACCCACCTGGTCCCCCTGCGCCTGGACGAGGTCCTGCGCGCCGCCCTGCTGGCCCGCCGCGAAGGCCTTCCCGCCGCCGCCGTCATGGGCACGGTGGCCATCGATCGCGTGGTCGAGGTCCTGGTGGCCGGCGTGCTGCTGGGCGTGGTGGCGATGGGCCCGGGCCTGCCCCCCTGGATGCGCGCCGGGGCGGGGGTGCTGTGGCTGGGCTTCGCCGTGGTCGTGGGCGGGATGCTGCTGTTCCTCAAGACCGAGTCCGCCTGGGCGGGCCGCCTGCGCGCCTCGAAGGTGCCGGGCCTGGCCGCCGCCGCCGGCCTGCTGTCGTCCCTGGCCGTGGGCCTGCGCAGCCTGCCCCGCGCGCGCGCCCTGGTGGCGGTGATCGTGGGTGCCGTGGGCGAATGGGGGGCGACCATCGCCTTCTACGCGTGGATGCTCCGCGTCTTCGACGTGCAGGCCGACCGGACCCTGGCCGTGGTGATGGCCCTGGGCAACACCATCGCCTACGCCGTGCCCAACGTGCCCGGCGCCATCGGCACCTTCGAGGCCCTGCAGACCAGCATCCTGGTGCACGGCGCCGACCTGCCCGAGGCCACCGCCCTGGCCCTGGCCCTGGCCGCCCACGGCGTGGTGATGGTGCCGGTGACGCTGGCCGGGCTGGCCGTCGGCCTCCTAGAATGGCGACGCGGGGGGCTCCGGCTGCCCGCCAACCCACCACCGGAACCCGGGGACGGATGACCAGCAGACGTCGGCCCGATCGCTCCCCCGGCGGAGCCCGGATCCCCCCCTTCCTGGCCGGCCTCCTGGGCCTGCTGCTGGGCCTGGCCCTGTGGTGGGGCCTCTGCCGCATCCTGCTGTCAGCGCGCCCGGCGCTGGCCGCCTCCGTGATCGAGGCCCGTCGCCTGGGCCTGGTCTCCTTCACCGTGCAGCAGGGCTACGACACCGGGCAGGAGGGCCTGGCCTGGCTGCTGGGCTCCCTGGTGGTGCCGGTGATGACCTGGGTGGGCTGGCTGCAGGCGCGGGGCCCGCAAGCCGTGGGCCGACGCAGCGCCGAGCCGACGACGCCGCCCAGCACCCCCGCCTGGGTGCCGCTGCTCGGGGTCCTGGCCGTGGCCCTGGCCGCCTTCCTGCGGGCCGGCGACGACTTCGTCTTCGGGCCGAACCCCTGGGGCTCCTTCGGCCTGCTGGGTGAGGAGGGCGTGTACCTGGGCGCCGTGCAGGCCCTGCGCACCGGCCGCGTGCTCTACGCCGACCTGGACTTCCCCTACGGCCCCCTGCTCATCCAGCCCCTCAACGCCTGGCTCTGGACCTTCGGCGACACCGTGGCCGACGCCCGCCGCTACACCCTGCTGCTGCAAAGCGTCGGCATCGTCGGGGCCGCGGGGGCGCTGGTGGGGCTGGTGGGGCTGCGCCGGGGTGGCTGGCTGGGCCTGGGCGCCGCGCTGGCCCTGGCCCTGGGCGCGCCCCTCTTCCTGCCCACCCTCAACGGCGTGCTCCTGCGCCCCGTCCTGGCCTTCCTGCCCGCCGCCGCCGCCTTCGCCGGGGCCCGCCGCGTGGGCTTCGTGCCCGGCCAGTCCGCCCCCACCGAGCGCCCCACCTGGCCGAACCCCCTGGCGGATCCCTTCACCGGCGCCGGCGCCCTGGCCGCCGTCGCCCTGTTCTTCTCCTTCGAGGTGGGCGCCGCCGGCGCGGTCGGCCTGGTGGCGTCCCTGGGCCTGCTCAACGCCGGCCGCTCCTCCTGGCTCCGCGCCCTGGCCGGCGGCGCCGGCATGAGCCTGCTGGGCTTCGCGACCATCGGCTTCGGCCCCGGCATCCCCGCCTGGTTCGCGCAGGGCTGGCAGATGGTGACCCTGCCCGCCCTGGGCTACCAGGCCCTGCCCTACCCGGACGTCTTCGGCCTCTTCCGCGACTCCGCGGGCACCTTCGGAGCGTTCGCCCCCGACGACGTCGCCACCGCCCTCTGGTCCATCATCCCGCCGATCACCATCTGGCTGGCCCTGGCCATCGGCCTCTGTCGACCCCGCCCCGGCCCCGGCCCCTCCGCCCACGCGCCGCTGCTGGCCGCCGCCC
>CALCXL010000344.1 GCA_937907595.1 uncultured Pseudomonadota bacterium | reverse complement strand
GCGCGTAGCGCACGCAGGGTCACGGCGCGCTACGTGGGAACTCGGACGGTTACGGATCGTGAGGCCTGTGTTAGGTTTCCGCGGCGGGATGGAGCCCACGGGGGAGAGGTCATGAGGAAGCACGAAGACACCGGCCGGCGCGGGGGCGCCCTCGGGGCGCTTGCGATTCTGCTCATCGGCGGCGGATGCGTGGCAGAGGACCTCGCCGTCTGCGAGCACGCGGACGGGCTGCTCTACGAGCGCGCCGAGGGTGAGAGCTGCCCGCAGGTCTGCTCGGACGGCACAGAAACCACCTTCGACTGGCCGGCGGACCAGGCCTGCCCCGCTTGCTGGATCGACGCCGATGGCGACGGCTTCGGCGGGGAAATCTCCGCGAGCAGCGTGGCGGAAGACTGCCCCGCGGGGGACTTCACCGACGGCCTGGCGCCCCGGGGCGGCGACTGCGACGAGGGGGACGACAACCGATTCCCCGGAAACCCCGAGGTCTGCGACGGGGCGGACAACGACTGCGACAGCGAGACCGAGTTCTTTGCTGGTGAGGACTACCTGGGAGAGTCCGCTGGAGGAGCTCGGTACGACTGCGACACATACTCCTACATGGTGTACCTCCGGGGCGGCAGCCTCGTCGCCGACACCGCGGTGTCTCCCGACAGCCCGGATGTCACGGTCGACGCCGGTGGGAGAGTCGAGGGCACCATCAAGCTCCGGGTCCGAAACCTCCAGGGCGCCGGCGCGCGCCTCCCCGTCGTGATGGTCGCAGGGTGGGACATCCCCACCGATACGAATGGTGATCCGGCGTGTGAGTCAGCCCCGAACCGGACCAACTGGTCCTCGTTGCTCTGGGAAGAGCCCCCCGTATCCACGGACCCGCCGCCGGGAACGAGCGACAGGGAGTTCGTCGTCGATGAGTTGGTCCCCGACTGCGCGACCAGCGGCCTCCTCATCGTGGCTGCGTCCGGCCAGACCAGCCCCCGCCACGTCGCCGCTATGTCCTCGTATGAATACTGCGGCCCTGCCTGCGGTCCGGAGGACATCTGCGCGCCGGTTTGGAGCGACCAGTTTGCCGGCATGGGGGGAGACGGGACGCTCAGCCTCGCGAACCTCAGTGAAGCGATGCTCGCGGGATGCTACTCGTACGGGGCCACCTTCGTCCCCTGGTTGCGGGAGGCCCACTCGCCAAGCGGAGCGCAGTGCAACAACGTCGACGCCGATCCCGACTGCACGCCCTCCTACGGCTTCCACGGAATGGGCTGCGTCTACATCAAAATCAACGTCCGGGAGATGCTGTGACCGCCTCCATCGGACGCCTGCTCCGATCCGCTGCAGCGGCGGCTTGCCTCGGCGCCCTGACCTCCCTTCCTGGGACCGCCGTCGCTCGGGACCTCGTCGTCTTCGCGAGCGAGGACCCGCAGGGCGCCTCCCTGAACAACCAGGACGTCGGGCGCGCCTACCGCTGGCAGTTCGGCGCCGGGGCCGATCCGGACCTGCTCGACCTGAGCCAGTTACTGGCCGGCTACGGGAAGGCGCAACTCCTCGGCCAGGTCGCCCCTGAGCCCTGCGCAGGAGAGGCCACCGCCCCCGCCGCGTTCGACGAGCTCGTCGCGCGCGCCTCCGGATCCGTCGCGTACGTCGATCACGCGGACGCGGCCGAGGCCCTTCGGCTGGCCCACGGCAGCCTCGCCTGCCTCACCGGGCCCGTGTCGCCGGACTCGCTCTCCCGGTACTACTTCCTGCGCGGGATGGTGGCGTTCCACCAGCAGGGTCCAGCGGCCGCGCGGCGTGAGTTCCGCGCGGGGCTGCTCGTCTCACCGTTCTTGCAGTGGGACCCGCTGTTCCCCCCGGACGCGATGCCCTCCTTCGAGGCCGCGCTGGCCGACGCGCTGAAGGCCGACCGAGCGTTCTTGTCCATCTCCCCCGGCACCTTCGACGGCGGCCGGGTGTGGCTGGACGGGGTGAAGGTCGATCCCCGAACCCGCACCACCCCCATCTTCGCGGGCGTGCACCTGATCCAGTGGGCCCCAGAGCGCGGCCCGTTCCGCACCTTCGCGGCGGGGGTCGCCGGCGGCGCCGACGCCGAGCTCGTCACCACACAAGATCTGGCGAGCAACTTCGTGAGCCGCACCGGGAGCCGGATCCAACTCGACTTCGTGGAAGGCCTGGTCCGCACCGGCCGAGAGGCCGGGAGCGGAGCGCTGGTCACCGCACAGCCGGGGCCGGTCGTCCTGTTTCATCGCCGCGAACCCGGACAGGAGGAGTGGAAGCTGGCCGATCTGGCCGCGGGGGAGGCCCGAATCGCAGGCGCTCGGCGCACGCAGACCGCCGGGGGCGTCCTCATCGCCGCCGGGGTGGCCTCGGCGGTGGTCGGCGCGGTCCTGGCAGGCACCGCCGCAGCCGAGTCGAGCTCGATCCACGCCCGGCTGTTTTCGGGCTCCGCCGCCGGCGCCTCGTCGGCGGACTTCGAGGCGCTGTCCCCCCTCTACGCGGCGCAGCAGGACCAGGGCCGCGCGGGCTGGGCCCTGGCCATCAGCGGCGGGGTCCTGACGTCGACTGGGATCCCGATCGTGATCGGCGGGGTGCGGTCCAGCCCGCCGCGACTGCGCGGCCGCCGGGCGGCGCCCGAGGCCGACGTCTCAGCGACTGGCTCCGCCGTCGCCACGGAGCCGAAGCCGTCCGATCCCTGAGTGATCGAGCCTGTGGCTTGAGGGCGACGAACACCGCACGGGACCGCGTCCTGCGCCCCTCCCCCCTCCAGACACCCGCCGCAAGCCCCCCCCCGACCCTACTCCTCCGTCTCCGCCGGCTCGAACTCGACCCCCTCGGCCGCCGCCGCGGCGTCGCGTCGGGCGCGGTACATCTGGTTGGAGAAGCCGCCGCAGAAGTACTCGAGCCACCGCGTGTAGTCGCCCGTCTCGTCCGCCACCCGCAAGGCGCCGTAGTAGGCGTCGCGGTTGCCGTCGTACCAGGACGAGAGATCGAACAGGTGCTTGAAGTCGTAGCCGCGCACGTAAAGCAGCATCGCCGTCAGCATCCGCGCGGTGCGCCCGTTGCCGTCGACGAAGGGGTGGATCCACACCAGCCGGTGTTGGGCGATGCCCGCGAGCAGGACCGGGTGGACGTAGGGGTCGTCGACCGTGGGGCCGCGATCCTGCGGGCGGACCTTCTTCTTGCTGCGCTCGATCCACCCGAGCAGCTCATCCACCAGGACGGGCACGTCGGCCTGATCCGGCGGGGAGTGGTGGACCACGACGTCGCCTCCGACCCGATCCCCGACCTGCACGGACTCCCGCCGGTACTGCCCGGCGTAGCGGTGCCCCCCGCGCACCCCGCGCACCAGCAGCCCGTGGATCTCCCGCAGGTCGCGGGCCCGGACCACGTAGTCGCGATCGCCGCGCAGCTCGTCGATGGCGGAGAACGCCTCCAGGTAGTTCAGGAACTCCCGCTCCGAGTCGCGCAGATCGCCGGGCGGCGGGCCCTTCGCCAGGACCATCGCCTCGGCCAGGGTGAGGGAGTTGCCCTCGATGCGCAGGCTGGACAGCGCGTCGCCCACTCGGACCCGGTTGCGCACCTCCTCAGCCCAGTCGGGACGGAGCCGCACGGCCTCGAGGAAGCCCCGGGTGCGGTCGATCGCCATCAGCTGCCGCTGGAGCAGCGGGCTGATCTCGAAGCGGGGGTGGAAGCCCGCCGGCTCCACGGCCCAGGCGATGGCACGTCGCAAGACACCGCTGCGCAGGATCCCCCCCAGGCGGTGATCGTCATCGACCTCCACCAGCCTCACGTCTTCGGCGCGGCTGGCCGCCAGGGCGCGGGAGTCCTCGGGGGGGACCACGTCGTCCTGGAGGCCGTGCACCAGCACCGCACGCCCCCCCGGGGGCAGGGTCCGGTGGCCCGTCAGCTTCGGGCCCGCCCCGGCGAGGAAGACGCAGGGCCCCGCCCAGGCGCCGACGTGCAGCAGCTCGAGCAGGACGGCGCCGCCGAACGAGGATCCGACGACCACATCCGGCTCCGACCTCAGAGCGGCCAGCGCTTCCTCCATGGCGGCCTGGATGCTGGACGTGTCCAGGACCGGGGCGACCACGTCGTAGTGCTTGCGCAGCCACGTGCCCTTCTTGCCCTGGGGGCTGCCTTCGCGGCCGTGGAGGAAGAGGACGCGCGTCAACGACTCGCCCATGCTCGATCGCCCCCGCTCCGGCCGGCCCGCGCGCCGCTCGTCGGAGTTCGGGCGACGGCGGACCAGCCCGGGCCTGCCCGCAGGGTCACGCCGTCACCTCGTTCTTCAGCCGCCCCACGAAGAACCCGCCAGCGCGGGGAGCCTGCCCCGGGCCCACGAACAGCTCCAGCCAGGCGCCGTGGCTCTCGTCGGCCGTGGGAGGGAGCGCGTCCCCGGTGAAGCACTTGCGCAGCGCGTCCTGGGTGCTTCCGTGTCCTACGAGGAACACCACCGACTCGTCGGGGATCCCGTGCTGAGCGCTCCAACGGGCCAGCTTCCGCGCCAGGCCATCGAAGTTCCGAAACGTGGTCCCGACGTTGATCGTGGGGCGTCCCGTGACCCCCAACTCCTCCAGCACCAAGGCGGCGGTCTGGCGTGTGCGCTCCGTGGCCGTGTGGAGCACGAAGTCGGGTCGGATCGCGTGCTCCCCCAGGTACGTCCCCGCCCGGCGCGCGTCCGCCTCGCCCTCGGCGGAGAGCGGCGCCCGGTCGCGCTCAGCCCGGGTCTTGTGGAGCTTCTTGTCGTAGTGCCCGTGGCGGATGAAGATCAGCTGCATTCGGTGCTCCCTCGCTCGTTGTCGGGACGATAGCGCGCCAGCGCCGACTGCAAGACCTCCCGCAGCTCCTGACGGAGGGCGGGCGGCCCCAGGACCTCCGCCTCGCTCCCCCAGGTCTGGATCCAGGTCCGCACCTCCGGCGTGATCGGGATCTCAAGCTCCAGCACGCTGCGGCCGTCCTCCGCGGCGGTCCAGCCGACCTGGCCCGGCCACCGCCGCTCCTGCGCGGCCAGCGACGCCCGGCGGCTGAAGGCGATGCGCAGCGGCTCGGGCGCCCCGCCGTCCTGCCACAGGCCCAACTGGCCGCCGAACCACTCCTTCGCGTCGTAGTCCACGGGCACCTCGAAGGCCTCGTCCTTGAGCAGCGTGGCCTCCTGGATCCGATCGATGGCCAGCAGGCGGACGCCCCCCGCGTCGCCCACGTCGTCCTGCATGCCGTGCACGAACAGCCCGTCGCGGTAGAGCACGATCGTCCAGGGCTCGAAGCGGCACGAGTAGGTCCACCCCGTGCCGGTGCGGTAGCGCAGGTTGAGGGGCCGACGGTAGACGCAGCCCTGCACCACCGCGTCCAGGGCGTCCTCGCTGGCGCGGTAGTCCTTGGGGCCGAAGGGCACATAGTGGAAGCCCTCCTGGGCCCGCCGGACCAGGGGCAGCAGGCGGCTCTCGAAGCCCCGCTCCAGGGAGTCGATCAGCTGCTCGGCGCTGTCGCTCAGCAGCGAGCCCTCTCCCGCGACCAGCGTGCGGGTGGCGGCGAAGACCGCGGCGTATTGGAAGAGGCGGGCGGAGGTCGGCTCACGCTGCGGGGCGAGGACGGCCGACGCGGAGATGCCGCGCCCCTCGATGGTGACGATGGGATCGCCGTCGGGGCTGCTGCACGACTCGCCGAGGGCGTCGACGTAGCGCCGGACCGTCCGCCGATGGACCTCCAGCCGCTCCGCCAGCGCGTCCAGGGGCAGGGAGCGGCGCTGCGTGCCCTCGAGGATCTGCAGCAGGCGCACCATGGCCACGCCGTCGCGGTAGTTCGGAGGGGTGTTCGTCATCGTGGGCCTTCGGGGGGGAGGATCCCACATGGGACAGGGGCTGTCCTGTCCACGCGCTAGACAGCCGGAGTGCCCCTGCCTCCACCCGTCGATCCGCCCCAGCAGCCTCACCCGGGGCTGCGCATCTTCACCTTCAGCCGGGATCTCCACGAGCAGGACCTGCACCCCCTGCGGCGATGGTGCCTGGGGACCTGCCACACGGTCGCCCGCGTCAACGGCCGCAGCTTCTACGTCTACACCGAAGGCATCACGGTCCGGCGGCTGGTGGTGGAGTGGCGACAGTGGCTGGCGCAGACACAGGCCACAAGTTGGGCATGGATGCTGGTGGATGACGACCACGCCCGGGGATGGCAGAGGCTGGCTCCGCCCGCGCCCGATCCCCTGAGCGGACCCGGGATCCTGGGGATGGAGGCGGGAGGCCCGAGCCGACGCGCCATCGACCAGCGCACCCAGCGGGCCGTGCACCAGGTCCTCGCCCACTACCGGCTGGAGCGCATCGACGACCCCTCGGGGACCGTCGTGGTCCGGGCGACCGGCGGGGACAGGGCCTACACCGTCGTGATCGACCCGGTCTGGACCGGCCCTCCCCGCTGCGACTGCCCCGACGCCACCCAGCGCCTGGACCTGCACGGCGGCCACTGCAAGCACGCCATCGCGGCCCTGCTCCGCTGGCCCGATCTCCGCCACCGCCTGCTCTCCGCCCTCCTCTAACCATCGGATCTCCCCCATGCCCGACCCCAAGATCACGGCCATCCCCCGCCTCGCCGAAGCCGGCGTGCCCTACGAACAGCTCCTCGGCCTGGCCGGGGTCGCCCTTCAAGCGGGGCTGTCGGTGCTCGTGCGCGGTCACCCTGGCGTCGGCAAGTCCACGCTGGCCGCGGAGCTTGCCGGGACGCTGGAGCTGCCGCTCATCGACATCCGCCTGGCCCAGCGCGACCCCGCAGACCTGGGCGGCATCTACTTTCCCGACCGCGAACGGAAGGTGCTGGACCTGTTCCCACCCGACTGGGTGCGGCAGGCCTGCGACGCGCCGGCGCTGATCTTCCTGGACGAGATCAACGCCGGCGTGACCCGGCTCCACCAGGCCGCGGCGTACCAGATCGTGCTCGAGCGGCGCGTGGGGCCCTTTCGATTCCACCCCGGGACCCGGGTGATGGCGGCCGGCAACCTGGAGGAGGATCAAGCGATCGTCTCGCCGCTCTCCAGCGCGCTGTGCAACCGCTTCGTCCACTTCACGCTCCGGGTCGACGCCGACTCCTGGCTGACGTGGGCGTCGGGGGAGGGCCTGCACCCCACGGTCCTCGCCTACATCGCGCGGCACGGCGCCGAGGCGCTCTACGCCAACGAAGGCGACCTGGCGTTCCCCTCACCGCGAAGCTGGGCCATGGCCGCCCGGCTCCTGGCTGCGGCGACGGGGGACCAGTCCGCTCGCCTCGTCGCGGCCTGCGTCGGCGAGCGCGCCGCCCACCAGCTGGCGTCCTTCGAGCGCATCTTCGATCGGGTCCCCGTGGCGAGCATCCTCCGCGAGGGCCACAAGATGGACTTCCGGCGGGGGCGCAACGCCGAGCCCAGCTTCGTCTACGCGGCCGTGTTCGCCGTGGCGGCCTGGCTGTGCTCCCGTGAGCCCGTGAGCGACGAACAGCTCCATCACGTCGTCCGCTTCGCGCGCTCGCCTGGGCTCGATCCCGAGTACGTGTTCCTGTTCCTGCGCCAGCTCAAGGGGGCGCCCGGGCTGCTCCCGCGGCTGCAGGGGCTGCCGGCCTTCCGGAAGCTCGCCGGCGCGATGGTCGATCTCCACGCAGCGGCCTGGGCGTGAGCCGGACGGCGGAGCGTGAGCCGCCGATGGGCTCGCCGCCGTCGGTGAACACAGCAGCGCTCACGGCGACGCAGGTCGACGACATCGTGCGACGGGAAGCCGGGCGGATCTCCGCGCTCCGCCTGCAGATGCTCGACCTGCACCCCTTCTGGGGCTACCTGCTCGCCCACCTGCGGGTCCTCCCCGCGCCCGGCTTGCCGGCCTTCGCGGCCACCGACTGCTGGCGGCACGTCTGGTACAACCCCCTGCGGACCCAGCACCTGTCGCTGGCGCAGCTCGGCTTTGTGCTCGCTCACGAGCTCGGCCACCACCTCCTGGCCAGCGCCGACCGCCGCCGCGGACGCCACCCCCATCGCTGGAACTGCGCCACCGACTACGCCATCAACCGGATCGTCGCGTCCATGGAGCACCCCGCTCGCCGAGGCGAGAGCCTGTACACCTCACCCGACGGGCGCTACCCCGACCTGGGCGAGGTCCGGATCCTGCTGGACGATCGCTGGGACGGGATGATCGCCGAGGCCATCTACGAGTACCTCGACGATGAGCCCTTGCCCGCTCCGGGCAGCGTCCAGGTCGATCTGGACGCCGGGGAGCCGGGCGACGGATCCAGCGGTGTCCACCTGCCGAACGTCACCGATCACGGCGGCGGCCTGGACCTGCACCTCCCCGAGCGACTCACGCAGGAGCAGCGGCGTGAGCTTCGGGAGCGCGTCCGGGCGGCGGTGGCTCACGCCGAAGCCTGTCACCACCCCGGCGACGTGCCCGGGGCCGAGCTTCGCGGCCTGGACGCAGACCGTGCCGCCCGCGTGCCCTGGCAGCGCCAGCTCCGGCGCTACGTCGGATCGGCGATCACGCGGGATGAGTTCGCTCGCCACCGGCCCGATCGTCGCTTCCTGGACTGCGACATCGCGGTGCCCGGCCTCTGGTCCGAGGGGCTCGAGCGGATCGTAGTGGCCCTGGACACGTCGGCGAGCATGTCCGACGCGTTGGTCTGCGCCCTGGGCGGCGAGCTGCGGGCCCTGGCTCGCCAGGCCCAGGAGACGCTGCTGATCGTGGCCGACGCCCAGGTCCAGCAGGTCGTCACGGACCTTCAGCTGGATCGCTTCCTCGCTCACGGGCGGGTCCGGGGCGGGGGGGGCACGGATCACCGTCCGGTCTTCGCCTCCCCCCCCCCCCACCCCCCCCCCCCCCCCCCCC
>CALCXL010000343.1 GCA_937907595.1 uncultured Pseudomonadota bacterium | reverse complement strand
GAGCGTCGGCCCCCCGATCTGCTCTTCCGCCTCCGCTGCGCCCAGGCTGCCGTAGCCCAGCGGCTCCCACCGCACTCCCCGCGCCCCGCGAGCCCCCTGCAGCAGCACCCGGGGCGCCTCCGTGAGCCCGATCACCCGGCGAAACGCGCCGGAGGTGATCAGGGCCGAGATGCCGGCGTGAGGCCGCTGAAGTGCCAGCGTGAGTCCTTGAAACTCCTGGGTGTTTCTTGCATCTGGCTCAGTGGCGTCGTCCCCGCGTGAGCCGTCGCGTGAGCCGCCTGGGTCGAGGTCGTCGACCTGCTCAGCCCCCGGCGCCCGCGGGCCCGGCTGCACCGCCGCAAGGAACTCCTGCACCGCGGGGTCGGGACGGTCCAGGAAGGACGGGGCGTTGCCCTGGTAGCGGGCCGCGCAGGCCAGCACGATCGCGGCGGCCAGGGCGGGCCCGATCCCACGGATCCGGGGGACGGCCGCGGCCACCAACAGCCCCAGACCCACAGACGGCAGCAGCCACTGGCGGCCCGAGTCGTCCCCTTGGCCCAGCCGCGTGCTCAGCCAGAACATGGGCAGGGGCAGCGACAGCAGGAGCCAGGCGCTCCCCATCGCCGCCAGCCGGCCGCTGCCCCGCCGGGTCACCGCCCCCACGAGGGCCGCTGCGCCCGCGACGAGGGCCGGCGCCGCCTGCGCCCAGAACGTCCGCTGGGGGATCCGCACCGCCCAGCCCGGCGCCACCAGAGCAGCCACCCGGCGCCTCAGCTCCGGATCGCTCCAGTCGGCCTCGCCGCCCCCCGCCGCGCTGGCCAGGTCCTGCAGGGAGCCCAGGCCCGCGGTCACGCCCACCGCCAGCACGTAGGCCGCCGCCACGCCCACCGGCAGCGCCCAGGCTGCGCGGCGGCTCCGCCCCCCCTCGGCCAGGCGGTCCATCGCCAGCATCAGCAGGAGCGCCACCAGGGCGGGCGGCTTCGACAGGCAGGCCATCGCCAGCAGGACCGACGCCGCCACCCGGCCGAGGGGGCTCCGGCGCAGGCTCGGCCACCCGGCCACCGCCGCCAGGGAGAAGCCCACGGCGCAGAGGTCGTCGCGGCTGCCCAGGAAGTACACGCCCTGGCCGGTGGCGATGTTCAGGCCCACCCAGGCCCCCCCGGCCAGCGCACCCCAGGGGCTGGCCCCGAGCCGCCGGGCCAGCCCGAAGACCCCCAGGCTCACCGCGATCTGAAGCGCGATGTTCGTGGCGTAGTGCCCCCAGGCCTTCCAGCCGAAGACCGCGGTGTCCAGCGTCCACACGGCCCAGGGCGTCAACCGGAGCACGTCCGAGCGTCCGTAGCCGCGCAGCATCGCGCTGAACGCCCCGGGTTCCCCCGCCATCAGCGCCCAGGCGACGTCCAGGTGCAGGAAGTCGTCCGCGTTGCGGAAGGGCAGGCTCAGCGCGGGCGCAAAGCAGGCCGTGAGCAGGCCCACCAGCAGGACGATCGCGGCGACGTCCGGCCACCGCCGGGGGGGAGGGGAGGGGGTGTCGATGGGGGATCGTGCCACGGCGGCCTCGCGGGGTCCTCGCTCGGGCCCAGGCCGGCGCGCGGGCAGCCCGCGCGAAAGGCTGGCAAGCTCCTGCGGCCGCTGTTGGGAGGGTGGCCTGATGCCGACACTGGTGGACCTGCCCGAGCTCGCCGTCGCGCCCCGCGGGGACAACCGGCTGGTGCTGGGCGACAACCTGCTGGCCCTGGAGGCGCTCGCGCTGTCCCACGCCGGCGCGGTCCGCTGCGCCTACGTCGACCCCCCGTACAACACCGGCAACGCGCTGGAGCACTACCCCGACGACCGCGAGCACGCCGCCTGGCTGGCCATGATGCGTGCGCGGCTGCGGGTGCTCCTCCCCCTGCTCGCGCCCAATGGGGTGCTCGTCGCCCAGACGGACCGCACGGAGTCGGCCTACCTCAAGGTCCTGCTGGACGAGCTCATGGGGCGTGAGTGCTACATCACCACCGTCGCGGTGCGCATGTCGGGCACGACCGGGTTCAAGATCGAGCACACAGATCGCAGGATCGTAAAGAATACCGAGTACATCCACGTCTACAGCCGCCGACTGGAGCTCGTGGAGAAGGCCTTCGAAGAGACCCGCGCCTTCGACGACCACTACTGCCTGCTGCTCAGCCCCGATCGCCGCCGCTTCGGGCGTCTGGTCGCCGACACCGAGGTCGAGGCCTGCTTTGCCGCGCTGGATCTGCGCCCCACCAACGCCAACCTGCCCGTCCTCTACGACGGCTCCTCCCGTTTTCGGGCCTTCGTCGCCGCCCAGGCGGACCGCGTCGTGCGCTCCCACACAGCGCCCGGCCCCGCCCGGCAGGCCGCCGCCCGGGGCGCGCTGTGGTCGGGCGAGCCCCCGGGGGGAGACGACGTCGTCCAGGCTGAGTACGCCGGCTCGCTCTACCACCTGCGCCGCACCCGCAGCGGCGTGGACCAGCTGATCCCCATCGCCCTGAAGATGCAGCGTGTCGACTGCGCGGGCGGTCCGGATCGCGTGGCCCTGACCAACATCCTGGGCGACTGGTGGGACGGGTTCCACCGGGACATGGGCAACGTGGAGCACGAGGGAGGCGTCGCGTTCAAGGCCAGCAAGAAGCCCGAGCGCCTGCTGCGTCGCGTCCTCCGGATGTTCACCGAGCCCGGGGACCTGGTGCTCGACCCCTTCGGCGGCTCCGGAACGACCGCCGCCGTCGCCCACAAGATGGGCCGCCGCTGGATCACCATCGAGTCGGGCGATCACGGCCTCAGCCACCTGCTGCCCCGCCTGCGCTCGGTGGCGGAGGGCGCCGACCCGACGGGGGTGACGGCGGCCACGGGCTGGGCGGGCGGAGGCGGCTTCGGCGTGTGCCGCGTGGAGGGTGGGTAGAGGGGCCTCCAGGGGGGGCTCCCCTCAGCCGCAAACAAGCCCGCCCGCGGCGCTTTTCATCGCCCGCGCAGGCTGTCACGATGTGTTCGGATGAGCAGGCATTCCCTCTATCTGGTCGAAGACCACCCCGTCTTTCGGATAGGTCTGCAGCGCCTGCTGGACGCGGAGGCCGATCTGTTCGTGTCTGGCA
>CALCXL010000342.1 GCA_937907595.1 uncultured Pseudomonadota bacterium | reverse complement strand
CTCGAAGGGCCGCCACGAGGGCTGGATGGGCGGGGGCGACCTGCGCATCACCTGGTGCCTGGGCCACCTGCTCGAGCTCTCCGAACCCCAGGCCTACCACCCCGAGTGGAAGTCCTGGCGGGAGGAGTCGCTGCCCATGGTCCCGGACGACTTCACGCTGTCGCCGCGCCAGGACTCGGCCCGGCAGTGGCGGGTGGTGCGGGACCTGCTCAAGGACCGGGAGTTGGGGGAGGTGGTCAACGCCTGCGACGCCGGCCGCGAGGGCGAGCTGATCTTCGGCAACGCCTACCGCCACGCCGGCTGCCGGGCCCCGGTCAAGCGGTTGTGGATCAGCGCGATGACGACGGCGGCCATCCGCCAGGGCTTCGAGCGCCTCAAGCCGGGCGCGGAGATGATCCCCCTGGAGGACGCCGCCCGCTGCCGCTCCGAGGCCGACTGGCTGGTGGGTCTGAACGCCACGCGCGCGATGACCCTGATGGCGCGGCGGGCCGGCGGCGGCTCCCTGCTGTCCCTGGGCCGGGTGCAGACCCCCACGCTGGCCGTGCTCTGCGACCGCGAGGACGCCATCGACGCCTTCGTGCCGGAGACCTTCTGGCAGGTGAAAGCCACGCTGGAGGCCCCGGCCGGGCGCTGGGAGGCGCTGTGGACGGGCCCGAAGCGCAAGGACGGCGGCCCGCCCGATCGCCTCGCGGAGCAGAGCGCGGCCGAGGCGATCGTCGCGAAGGTGCAGGCCGCGGGAGCCGGCACGGTCGGCAAGGTCACCCGCCGGGAGTCCCAGGAGAAGCCGCCCCTGCTCTACGACCTGACCGCCCTGCAGAAGGAGGCCAACAAGCGCTTTCGCTTCTCCGCGCAGCGCACCCTGGACATCGCCCAGGCGCTGTACGAGCGGCACAAGGTGATCACCTACCCGCGCACCGACTCCCGGCACCTGACCACCGAGCAGAAGCCGCTGCTGCCCGGCCTCGTCGCCAGCCTGGACTTCGGGCCCTACGCCCAGTTCGCCCAGGCGGTGCAGGCGCGCTGGCCCGTGCCGATCACCAAGAGGATCGTCGACGACGCCGAGGTCTCCGATCACCACGCGATCGTGCCGACGGGCACCGATCCCCGCAGCGCGGGGCTGGATCGCGACGAGAAGCAGGTCTTCGACCTCGTCGCCCGCCGCTTCCTGGCGGTGCTGCACCCCGACGCCGTCTTCGCCAACGCCACGGTGGAGGCCAAGGTGGCCGGCGAGCGCTTCCTGGCGAAGGGGCGCACCTGCCTGGAGGCGGGCTGGCGAGCCGTGGATCCCCCGCCCTCGCGGGGCAAGCCGGAGGTGCTGCTGCCCCCGGTGGACTCCGGGGATCCGGCGACGGTGGTGGAGGTCAGGACCCACGAGGGCCAGACCCGCCCGCCCAAACGCTTTACGGAGGCCACGCTGCTGGGCGCGATGGAGCAGGCGGGCGACGGCCTCGACGACGCCGAGCTCAAGCGGGCCATGAAGCGGAACGGGCTGGGCACGCCGGCCACGCGCGCGGCGATCATCGAGACGCTGCTCCGCCGCAAGTACATCGCCCGGGAGGAGCGGGACCTGGTGCCGACCCCGGCGGGGCGCACGCTGATCTCCGCCCTGCCCGCCCCGGAGCTTCGCAGCCCCCAGCTGACCGGCGAGTGGGAGGCGCGTCTGGTGTCGATGGCGGAGGGACAGGACCAGCGCGACGCCTTCATGGGCGACATCCGCGCCTTCACCGCCGACGTGGTGCGGCGGATCCTGGACGCAAAGCTGGACGCCACCCTGGCCCAGCGCATGGCGCCGCCCCCGCCCGAGGGCCCGGCCCTGGGCCCCTGCCCCCGCTGCGAGGGCACGATCAAGGACGGCGGGCGCGCATGGCGCTGCGACCAGTGCGCGGTGTCGGTGCCCAAGACCATCGCCCACCGCGACGTCAGCGAGCGCATGGCCAAGACCCTGCTCAAGGACGGCGAGACGAAGGCGGTCAAGGGCTTCAAGAACCGCCAGGGCAAGCCCTTCAGCGCGGCCCTCAAGCTGGACGAGGCGGGCAAGACGGTCTTCCACTTCCCCGAGTCGGAGGCCCTGGGGGACTGCCCCACCTGCGGCAAGCCGGTGCGTCGACGCCGCACGGTCTTCGCCTGCGACACGGGCCGCGAGTGCCCCTTCGTCATGGGCGTGACCCTGGCCGGCCGAACGATGGAGGACGCGGAGATCCGCACCCTGCTGAGCGAGCAGCGCACGCCCCGGCTGCACGGCTTTCACCAGCGCAACGGCGCGGTGTTCAAGGCCGCCCTGGTGCTGGAGGCCCGCGGGGCCCGCTTCGACTACCGCAAGGGACCCGACGAGCCCGAGGACGCGCCGCCGCCCGGGGGCCCGCCCTTCGCCTTCGGCCACCGGGTGCACTGCCCCCTCTGCATCGACTCCGGCGAGGCCCGCCCCGGCTACGTCATCGCCGGCCGCGCCGCCTGGGGCTGCAGCCGCTGGAAGGCGGGCTGTGCGCTGCGCCTGCCCTTTGAGCCCCTGGGCGTGACGCTGGATCCCGAGCAGGCCCAGCGCCTCCTGGGCAAGGCGCGGGAGACGGTGCTGATGAAGCTGCCCGTGGACATCGGCGGCGCGGTGACGAAGGGGCGGCTCATCGTCGATCCGCAGGCCGAGGGCGGCTGGCGCGGGGTCAAGCACAGCAAGTAGGGGCGCCGGGGATCGGGTCGCGGGGGGCTACTTGGGCTGCGGCACCGGGACGACGTACCAGCCATCCTCCCGAAGCGACCAGCGGGCCTGGTAGCGGTCCAGGGTGGGCTCGAACTCCTTCTTCGCCTGGGCGGCGTCCGCCGGCCGGGGCTGGAAGCCCACCACCTTGTTGTCCGTGGCCAGGGGCAGCAGCTCCACCCGCTGCAGGGCCCGATCCTGGAAGACCCAGCGGGCGATGGAGGACACGCGGTTCTCGGGAGACTTGCGGGCGTAGATGCCCTTGCTGCCGAAGGCGAAGTTCCCGATGCCGTAGAGCACGGGCACCCCCCCCACGAACTCCAGGCCCTGCTGGATGTGCGCGCCGTGGCCGTTGATGCCGTCCACGCCCGCGGCCACCAGGTCCTTCGCCAGGGAGCGCAGCTTGCCGGTCTCGTCGGTGTAGTTGGGCCCCCAGTGCACCGACGCCAGCACGAAGTCCACGCCGTCGGCGCGCAGGGCCTTGACCTCCCGCGCCACGTCGCCCTTCTTGATCGGCCAGACCCCGGGCTTGTCCGGGCCGGCGTACCAGCCCAGCTTGTTCTTCTGGCTCGAGTACCAGTACATGCCGATCACGGCGATGCGCAGGCCCGCGCCCTCGACGATGAAGGGCTTCTTCGCGTCGGCCAGGGTGGCGCCGGCGCCGATGTGGGGCAGGCCCGCGGCGTCCAGGTGCCGGACCATCTCCACCAGGGCCGGTCCCCGCTGATCCATCGCGTGGTTGTTGGCCAGCGTCACCAGATCGAAGCCCTCGGCCTGGATGGCGGCGATGTACTTCGGATCCATCAGGTGCACGGAGCCCTTGTCGATCTTCTTGGAGGCCGGCGCGCGGGCCACCACCGTCTCCAGGTTGCCCACCAGCAGGTCGCCCTGGAGGTGCTCGCGGACCTTGCGGAACATGAAGTCCGCGCCGTCCTTCTCCAGACGCCCGGTGACGTCCTCGGCCAGGTTGATGTCGCCCACGTGCACCAGGGTGAAGGGCGCGGTCTTCGCCCCGGGCGCCGAGGGGGGGGCGGGCGGCTCGGCCTCACGACCGCAGGCGCACAGGAGCAGGGAGAGGAGCAGGAGGATGCGCGTCATCGGCCGGCCCTCGCTTCGATGGCGCGCAGGCGCTCGGGGTCGGGGTTGTGGTCGAACCAGTACTGCCGCAGCCAGGGGAGGTCCCGCTTCACGTCGGCGGGGGGGGTGTCGGGCAGCTTGCGAACGTAACGCTCCAGCCACGCCTCGAAGTCCACGAAGTCCACGCCCTTGACCGTCGACAGGCCCTTCATGAGGTCGCGGTCGTAGTGGGCGATCTGCCAGGCGTCCCGGATGCCGGCCCCCGACAGCGAGAAGCGGCTCAGCTTGCGGAAGCGCTTCGGGTGGAAGCCGCGCTGGCCGCCCTTGAGCCGCAGGAGGTGCACACCGCGCTCCAGCAGGTACTCCCGGGGGGCGACCTTCTCGTGCCCGGGGCGCTTGCGCTTCGCCAGAGGCTGCCGCGCGATGGTGGCGTCGGTGAGGCCCCGGCTGTCGATGAGCGTCAGTCCCGAGTAGTAGCCGACCATGCCGATGCCGCCGCTGCCCAACACGGGCTCCAGGCCCTTCGCCCGGACCTGGTCGCGCAGGAAGCGCCCCAACTTCCAGTGCACGGCGCGGACCTTGACCTCCGGCCGCAGGGCCTCCACCCGCCAGTACTGGTTCTCGTCGACGATGCCCCAGCGCTCGCCTGCGCCTTCGAACAGCGTCACCGGCGCCGCGGAGGCGATGAGCGCGAACAGGGCGGCCACCAGGGTCCAGCGCCGGTCCAGGAGCCGGAACACCAGGCCCTCGGTGGCGAGCAGGACCAGGGGGATGAGGGTCACGAAGAAGCGGCCGTACATGAAGTCGCCGCCGACCTTGGCGGTGTACAGCGTGTAGAGCACGAGGGACGTCACGGTGAAGGCGGAGAAGCGCCTCTGGGGCCGGTCGCCGGGCAGCAGCGCGAAGCCGAGCGCCCCCAGCCCCACCATCCAGGCGTTGGCGCCCAGCCAGAAGAGGACGCCGTACAGCGCGCCCTGCGACCACCAGGCCAGGTCGGCGGACTTGGCGTAGTAGGTGTTGGGCAGCAGGTGGCCGTAGAAGCCGATCTTCCAGGCGACGTAGGCCAGGTAGATCGTGAACGGGGCCGACCAACCCAGCCAGTCCAGGAGCACGGCGCGGGGCGCCTCCTTGCTCCGCAGTCGGCGCAGGCCCTCCAGGCCGACGATGCCCGAGGCGATCGCGTAGAAGAGCCCGTGATCGGGGCGCGTGAGGGCGGCGAGGATGAACCAGAGCCCTGCGTGGGCGTAGCGGGCCGGGCGATCGGCCCCCAGCAGCGCGTGCAGGCCCAGGAGCACGAGCAAGGCGCAGAACCCGGTCTCCATGCCCGTCGTCGCGTAGGAGGAGAAGACCCAGTTCCCCGCGGTGGCGGCGGCGGCCAGGGGGAGCCAGTAGCCGCGGTTGAGGGAGCGACCGATGCGGGCGACGACGCCGACGTTGGCCACGAAGATCGCCAGGCAGCCGCCGATCGCCAGCAGGGGC
>CALCXL010000341.1 GCA_937907595.1 uncultured Pseudomonadota bacterium | reverse complement strand
TCAACCTGTACAACCGCCGCTGGCGCATCCGCACCGCCCAGCGCGACTACCCGCCCGCCCGCATCGTGGAGAACCTCAACAAGGGGCCCGCGCGCATCCGCGACTCGCTGATCTGCGAGGGGTCGATCATCTCCAGCGTGCGCCTGGAGAACTCCCTGGTGGGCTACGACTGCTTCATCCACGCCCGGGCGGAGCTGGTCGACTCGATCCTGCTGGCCGGCTGCGACATCGGGGCTGGCGCCCTGGTCAACCGCGTGATGCTGGACAAGAACGTGCGCATCGCCGCCGACGCCCGGGTGGGCCTGGACCCCGAGCTGGACCGCCAGCGCTTCCCCTGGATCACGCCGAACGGGTGGATCACGCTGCCCAAGGGCACTTTCGTTCCGGCGGAGGGGCCGATCGAGCTGGCGCGCGACATGCACGACGTCCTGCGAAACGACGAGACCGCGGCGGCCGAGCTGGCGGCCGTGGCGGCGGGCTACACCGTGAGCGATCGCGGGCGGCACTCCTACGAGTCCGCGGGGCCGCGCTACCGACGCCTGGCGGACCACGGCGAGGGGTAGCTTCGACGGGCTGCGCCCCGATCGAGAGCGGCAGGAGCGACGGGATGGCGCCCACCCGCCGAGCCCCGATGACGGGCTCCGGGCGGTCCCCCACCGGTCTTCACGGCTTGCCAGCCCGTGGGCGAGGCCTCAGTATTCGCGCGCGCCCACGCCCCCCTGGATGGAGCCCCACCGTGACCGAGACCCCCGACCGCCCTCACCTGCCCGTGCTTCCCCCTGAGGCGAAGGGCCCCGCGCGCGACTTCCTCAAGTTCGCCCGACAGGAGCTGGAGCGTCGGTTGGGGCGGGGCGACGTGCTGGACAACGCGCACTACCAGCAAGCCGTGGAGCTGGTCTTGGCCCGCCTGGACGACGCGGACGAGGAGCCGCTGTCGTGATCGTTCATCGCCTGGTCGCTCGCAACATCCTCAAGTACCGCAGCCTCACCCTGGAGGACCTGCCCGAGCGCGGGCTGATCCTGGTGACGGGCCCGAACGAGAGCGGCAAGTCCTCGGTGGGGGAGACGCTGTGCCTGGCCCTCTTCGGCCGCAGCTTCGCCCTGGGGCCGGACAATTTGGACAAGGCCGTGCGCTGGGACGCGCCCGCCGGCACGGTGGAGGTCGAGTTCACGACCCGCGACGCCCGCCGCGTGCGCCTGTCCCGCACCATCGACGTGGACGGGCAGCGCAGCTCCAGCCTGATCGAAGGCAGCAAGGAGGTCCGGGGCTGGGACAAGGTGACGCGCGCGGTGGAGGGCCTGCTGGGCTTCTCCTTCGCCGAGTACGTCGAGTCCTTCTACCTGGCCCGCCGGGAGATCGCGCCGCCGCACCCCCGCAGCGACACGCTCAAGGCGATGGCCGGGGTGCTCAAGCTCGAGCGGATCGCCGCGGACCTGGGCCACCGCATCGTGCGCGAGCGCGAGCGCCAGACGGAGCTGCGCGGGGAGATCGCCCAGGCCGACCGGGAGCTGGCCCAGTACCGCCGCGACGACCTGCTGCCGCCGCGCCCGGGCCAGACCCCCACCGAGCTGGTGGAGGAGGCCGACGCGCGAGTCAAGCAGTTGCAGGACGTGCGCCGTCAGCTGGCGGACCGCACGCCCCGGCTGGAAGAGGCGATCGAGGAGCTGGTGGGCGCCACCGCCGGCGCGGGCCTGCGCCGCTGGCTGCACGCCGCCGATCGCATGGAGGGCGGCCTGGACTCCCTGGAGGAGTCGGTGTCCCTGCTGGGCTACACCGACGTCGCCCCGGGCACCGACCGCCTGAGCCACGCCCTGGAGCGCATCGAGCAGGGCCTCAAGGCCTTCACCGATCTGCAGGACGCCATCCTGCCCCGCCGCGGGCTGCTGGGGCGCAAGCTCGGCAAGCCGGGCTACGAGGGCCCGGGCACGACCTTCGCTGAGGAGGAGGACGAGGCCGCCGAGCAGGTGGGGCTGCTGCGGCGCCGTCGCGACGGCCGGGTGCGCTTTGGCGGCGTCCTGGTGGTGCTGGCCGTGGTGCTGACCGCGCTGGGCTTCGTGCCCATGGGCGGGCTGCCCGCCAGCGCCGGGGTCGGCTTCTGGATCGGCGGGGGCGTGGCGCTGCTGGTGTCCATCGTCTTCGGCGTGCAGAGCCGCTCCCTGGGCCGTCGCCTGAGCGCGCTGCGGGCGGAGGAAGAGGAGATCATCCGCCGCAAGGACGCCGCCGAGGCCGAGCTGGAGGCGTTGACGGGCTACGAGAATGTGGACCTGCCCGCGGCGATCCGGCAGCTGCGCCGGGTGAAGGCCAACGTGGTGGCCCAGGCCGTGGGCGCGTTCGTCGACGGACCGGGCGGCCGGCTGGTGGAGGAGGGGTCGGCCAAGAAGCTGGGGGAGGGGCTGCAGAAGCACCTGGACGCCCTGCGCGAAAACGTCAGCTCCCTGCAGGATCGCATCGACACGGACCTGGACGCCCTGGCCCAGATCCACACGCTGCGCGAGCTGCGGGCGCGGCTGGAGACGTCGCGGGAGGCCATGCGCCAGCGCATCGGCACCTGGGAGCTGGCCATCGAGCTGATCGAGGGCGCCTGCAAGGAGATCACCTTCGACTTCAACCGCTCGGTCCGTCAGGGCATGGCCCGCGTCCTGCCTTCGCTCACCGAGGGGCGGTACCAGTACCTGCGCATCGACGACGAGCTCAAGGTGCGGGTCTTCTCCTCGGAGAAGCAGGACTTCGTCAGCTTCGAGGAGATCTCCGGCGGCACCCAGCGGCAGATCGCGCTGGCCACCCGCCTGGCCCTGAGCGAGGCCCTGGTGCGCAACGCCGTGCACGACGCCCAGTTCCTGTTCCTGGACGAGCCCTTCGCGTTCTTCGACGCGCAGCGCACCCGGAACTCGATGATGGCCCTGCCGAAGGTCAGCGACGACCTCACGCAGATCTGGATCGCGGCCCAGGAGGCCCCCGCGGGCGGCGGCGCCGACGTGCACCTGGAGTGTGAGTCCGGCGGCGACTCCCTCGTGTACCGGGGCGGCGACGAGTAGGCGGGACGTCCGGCTTCGTGGCCCGCGGGCTGCGGTCGCCTCTCCGGCATGAAGGCGCTCCCCTGCCCTCCCGGCCCGCCGCGGGCTGCTAGCGTTCCCCACCACCCGGAGCCCACCCCATGAGCGCTGACGACTTCCTGGACCGTGTCTTTGCCAACCTGCCGCGCCCGGCGGGCCGCTTTGAATACAAGGCCTGGCGCCACGGCGGTCGGCCCACCCAGGAGGGGGTCGGCATCCTGCCCGCGACGGGCGTGGACGTGAGCCGCATGGCCGACGCCGTGCTGGACCTGGACCACTACCGCGGCAACATCGACTACGTGGAGGAGGCGCGCATCGTCGCCGATCCGCGCTTCTCGCCGCCCCAGACCACGCGCTTCTACCAGCGCGTCAAGATCCCGGTCCTGGGCAGCCTGCACCACGAGCTCCTCATGGAGGACAAGGGCGAGCGCGACGGCTGGCGGGTGCTGTCCTGGTACCACCTGGGGCCGGAGAACGACCGCCTGGACGCCGGCAAGGGTGCCCGCACCGAGTACAACATCGGCGCCTGGCTCATCAAGCCCGACGCGGTGGCGTACGCGCTGTCCTCCTGCCCGCGCAAGGGCGACGTCGGCCGCCTGAAGTTCGCCGCCCTGACCCGGGGGGCCGACGCCGGCGCCGCGAAGGTCCTGCAGGGCAACATCGAGGGCATGCTGGCCTGGAGCCGTCGGCGGTAGAGCCGCCAGGGGCGCTCACGGGCAGGTCGGCGGGCTCACCAGCAGCTGGTTGTTGTCCTCGTCGCACTCCAGCACCGCGTCGTCCGGGTCCACGGTGACGATGAGGTCGCCCTGCAGATCGGCGGGGTCCAGGGCAAACTCCAGGGCGTCGTCGAGGGTGCCGGGCCCCAGGCCGGGCAGGGACTCCAGCGCCAACACCGCGCCGTCGCTGACCCGCTCGATCAGCAGGTCGAAGGGCCCCGCGGCCACCCCGTCGTTGGCGAGGCGCAGCGCCAGGATCAGCTCGGCCGGGCACTCCAGATCGCACCAGGAGTCCAGGGTCACGGACAGGTCCGGCGCGGCCACGCCCGGCAGGCTGGTCACCTCGTTCTGGCGGAAGCCCTCGCCCAGCAGCCAGGGCATGTCCGGGGTCGACGGGATCGAGGTGTCGTCGGCGATGTGGGTGGGCATGAAGGCGTGCTGGTTCCAGATGGGGCGGGCGCCCACCCAGGTGCGGCCCGAGTCGCTGAGCAGGGTGATGCCCGTCCAGCCGGCCCCGCTGAGGTTGTTGCTGCCCACAACGATCTGGGGCGGCCCCGCGTCCACCACCTGCGCCACCACGGGGTACTCCAGGTGGGTGCCCGAGGCGTGGCCATCGCCCTGGAAGAGCACCGCGCCCGTGGCGCCGTCCCAGACCCAGACGTCCAGCTCGTCCGCGTAGACGACCTCCGCCGCGCCGTCCCCGTCGAAGTCGAAGGCGCTGCTGCCGGTGATCGCCGACGACAGGTCCTGGGTGGGGTTGGACCAGAGCAGGGACAGGTCGGTGTCCAGCACCGCGTAGAAGGCCAGGTTGGCGACGCCGATCTCCGGCTCGCCGTCCCCGTCGAAGTCGGCGACCGTCGGGGGCCCGCCCGCCCCGGAGCCGGGGAGCAGCACGGGGCCCGCGATCACGGTGCCGTCGGTGTCCTGCAGACGCACCTGGTTGTTGGAGACGACGACGAACTCGGCCTGGGGATCGGCGTCGAAGTTGCCGACGGCCGTGAAGCCGTCGGGCTGCCCGTTGAACCAGATCGCGGCGCCCGCGGCGTCGTAGAGCGCGTTGCCCACGACGACCTCCTGCTGCCCGTCCCCGTCGGCGTCCACGGCGTAGGAGGTGGGGAACTCGGGCCGGCCGTCGTTGCTGCCCCGGCCGTGCAGCCCCGTGGCCAGCAGGGTGCCCGCCGCGTCGTAGATCTGGTTGCCGTAGAGGATCTCCACGCTGCCGTCGCCCTGCAGGTCGGCCAGGAAGGCGCCGCCCCGCTCGGCCCCCAGGGGCAGCGGGCTCGCGGACTGCCAAAGGCCGACGCCGAAGCGGTCCAGGGCCATGAGGTGGTGGGCGCTGTTGACGGCCACGATCTCCGGCCAGCCGTCGCCGTCCAGGTCCCCGGCGGCCAGGGCGGCGTCGGGCTGCACCCGCCAGGCCGGATCGGTCTGGGACCACAGGACCTCGCTGCCGTCGCCGCGCAGGGCCCGGATCACGCCGGCGGTGCTGTAGTCGGTGCCGCAGAAGGTGGAGAAGAGCACGGCGCGATCGTCCCCGGCCGAGGCCACCCCGTCCCCGTCGTCGTCGGTCAGGGGCACCACCAGGGGGGTCATCATGACCTCGGTGAAGCAGGGCTCGTCCACGAAGGTGGAGACCTGCCAGACGATCTCCAGGGCGGGCTGGGTGGTGACCTCCAGGTCCGTGCGGCAGCCCGGATCCACCGGCTGCGGGCCGCCTGGATCGGGCTCGGGGCAGCCGGGGGGGCTCGCGTCGTCGTCGTCGACCGCGTCGTCGTCGTCGACCGCGTCGTCGTCGTCCCCCGCGTCGTCGTCGTCCAGGGCCGGGATCGCGGCCGAGTCGTCGTCATCGCCGCGGGACGGCAGGCGCTGCTCGCAAGCCGTCAGGGTCAGCAGCAGCAGGAAGAGGAGGAGACGAAGCATCCCGGCCACGATGCCACCTGCGGGCTGCGCGCGGGCGAATCGACGCACGCGGGGCCTGGAGCGGACTCCGACGGTCGCCGTGAAACCGCGGGCTACTTCAACGCCGCCATCAGCGCCGCCTTGACCGACTTGCCGTCCGCCCGACCGGCAGCGCGGCGCATGGCCTGGCCCACCAGGAAGCCCATGAGCTTGCCCTCGCCCGCCCGGAAGCGCGCGACCTCGTCGGGGAACTCGGACAGGACCTCCGCCACCAGGTCGGTCACCGCGTCGGCGCCGGCGGTCTGCAGGCCCCGCTTCGCGACGACGTCGGCCACGGAGCCCTCGCCGTCCAGCAGGGCGCCCAGCAGCTCGCGCACCGACGCGCCGGCCACGTCGCCCGAGTCCAGCCGGGCGGCCACGTCGGCGAGGTCGGCCGGGGACAGCGCCGGGGCGGCGTCCTCGTCGGGGAGCAGGCGGCGGAGCTCGTCGACGATCAACCGCGACGCCGTGCGGGGCGCTGCGCCCGCCGCCACCGACGCGTCGAACAGAGCGCCCAGGGGCCCATCCAGCACCCGCGCGTGGTCGTCGGGCACGCCCTGATCGTCCACCCGGGCCTGGGCCGTGGCCGACAGCGGGGTCTTGTCGCCCCCACCGCCCGCCTGCTTCTTGGGGGCGGCTCCCCCGGCGCCCGCCGACGCCGCCGGCCGGGCCGACCACGCGTCGCGCAGCCCCACGGTCCGGTTGAGCACCAGGCGATCGGGACCTGAGTCGGGGTCCACTGCGAAGTAGCCCACCCGCTCCAGTTGGAAGCGGTCGCCCAGGACCGCGCCGGCCAGGGAGGGCTCCAGGCGGGCCTGCACCACCTCCAGGGAGGAGGGGTTGAGGGAGTCGCGGAAGGACGCCTTGCCCTCGCCGGGGATGGGGTCGGCGAAGAGCCGGTCGTAGAGCCGGACCTCCGCCGGCACCGAGCTCGTCGCGGACACCCAGTGCAGCGTGCCCTTCACCTTGCGGCCGTCGGGGGCGTCGCCGCCGCGGGTGGCCGGGTCGTAGGAGCAGCGAAGCTCCACCACGTCGTCGCCGTCGCTCACCACTTCGTCGCAGGTGATGAGCCAGGCCGATCGCAGCCGCACCTCGACCCCCAGCGCCAGCCGCTTCCAGCCCCGGGGCGGATCGACCGAGAAGTCCTCGCGATCGATGTACAGGTCGCGCCCGAAGGGGACGGGCCGCACGTCGTCACGGTCGGCGTCCTGGGGCCAGGTGGGCACGTCGACGGGGACCTCGGGGCCCTCCCAGTTGGTGATCGTGACCTTCAAGGGGCGGAGCACGCCCAGGGCGCGGGGGGCGGTGCGGTTGAGGTGGTCGCGCATGGCGTCCTCCAGCCAGCCGTACTCGATGGTGGAGTTGGTCTTGCTGATGCCCACCCGCTTCATGAGCGCGCGCAGGGCCTCCGGCGGGCAGCCCAGGCGCCGCAGCCCGGCCAGGGTGGGCATGCGCGGATCGTCCCAGCCGTTGACGTCGCCGTTGTCCACCAGCCCCTTGAGCTTGCGCTTGCTGGTCAGCAGGTAGGTCATCTCCAGCCGCGCCATCTCGTACTGGTGGGGGCGCGGGGCGGGCAGGAGCTGGTCGATGTACCAGTCGTACAGCACCCGGTTCACGTCGAACTCGAGGGTGCAGAAGCTGTGCGTCACGCCCTCGATGTGGTCGGACAGGCCGTGGGCGAAGTCGTAGAAGGGGTAGACGTGCCACGCGTCGCCGGTGCGCCAGTGGTGGGCGTTCTTGATCCGGTACATCAGCGGATCGCGCATCTTCATGTTGCTGTGCGCCATGTCGATCTTGGCGCGGAGCACGCGGCTGCCCTCCGCGAACTCGCCGTTCTTCATGCGCTCGAAGAGGGCCAGGGACTCCTCGGCGGGGCGGTCCCGCCAGGGCGAGGGCCGACCGGGCTCGGTCACGGTCCCGCGGTGGGCCCGGATCTCCTCCTCGTTCAGGTCGTCGACGTAGGCCAGGCCCTTGCTGATCAGGGCGCAGGCCAGGTCGTAGAGGCGGCCGTAGTAGTCGCTGGCGTGGAAGAGGCGGTCCCCCCAGTCGAAGCCCAACCAGCGGATGTCGGCCTTGATCGACTCGACGTACTCGATGTCCTCGGCCGCGGGGTTGGTGTCGTCGAAGCGCAGGTTGCAGCGGCCCCCGAACTCCTCCGCGACGCCGAAGTCCAGGCAGATCGCCTTGGCGTGGCCGATGTGCAGGTAGCCGTTGGGCTCGGGGGGGAAGCGGGTGACCACCGCCGGGTAGGCCCCGTCGGCCAGGTCCTGCTGCACCTTCGCCCGGATGAAGTCGAGGGGTCCGTCGGCATCGGTCATGGCGCTCGTCTCGCTGGCTGGGGTCGGGGGCGGCAGGGTGGCACCGGCGGGGGGGCGCTTCAAGACGTGGGCACGTCCTTTGGTGCCACCGACGCCCGCGGGTTCCAGATCACGAGCATGTTGGCCAGCAGGAACAGGTTCGACGCGAACAGCGCCCACAGCGAGCCCGAAGGCCAGAACGTGTGCACCGCCGCCGCGACCCAGTAGCCCAGAGCGGCGGGCCAGGTGCGGCGCTCCACGGTCATCGCGAACATGGATGAGGCGATGGCCCAGGTCACCGACACCATGCGCAGGGCGTCGGCGGGTTCCAAGCCGGCCTTGTGCGCGCCCGCGCTCATGAGCAGCTGCCCACAGAGCATGATGGCGACGGTGCCCAGGCCCTGGCGGTTGACCCGGGTGGCCAGCAAGGACTCCCGAGCCCAGAAGGTCAAGACGGCCATCACCGCCAGAGACGTCAGCGGCACCCCGAACATCGAATTCCAGTCGCGCTCGTCGCCGCGGAAGATCCCGAGCAGCGGCACCACCGTCCAACCCACCACCAGGATCGACACCACGAACAGCCGGGTGCGCTGGCCCGTGAGCGGGTCCAGGTCCCGCCCCAGCTTCTGCAGGCCGGCGATGCGGGCGGCGTCGGCCTCCTGGCGCGCGCGGGCCAGGGCCAGGGCCTGCTCCAGCGCGGGCACGGGCTCGCCGATCTCCTGGGCAAGGCCCTCGGCGGTCGCCAGGTCCCCGCGGCGCGCGGAGTGGATGCCGAGCTGCGCCGTCGCCGCCTTCCAGCCCTCCACGGCGGCGACGTTGCCCTCCCAGGCCGCGCGGGCCTGCCCGAAGCCGAAGCGCGCCGCCGACGCCGCCGCTTGCACGCCCGTGTCCTCGTCCGCTTCCACCAGCCGCTCCAGCTCCGCCAGCCGCTCGCCCGCCCGGGCCGCCAGCTGGGAGGAGCCGCGGTGCTGCAGGAAGGCCTGCAGGGCCAGGCGCAGGGCCTCCACGCTGGGGAAGCGGTCCGACGGCTCCATCTGCATGGCGCGGTCGATGATGGAGCCCAGCTCCGGCGGGGTGTCGTCGGGGAGCTCGCGGGTGCCGTTGATCGCGTTGAAGAGCACGGCCATGACGTTGGAGCCCCGGTGCGGCGGGTGGCCGGTCACCAGGGCGTGCAGGGTCGAGCCCAAGAGGTAGACGTCGGTGTGGGGGCCCAGGCGCTCGCCCTCGGACGTCAGCATCTCCGGGGCCAGGAAGGAGGGGGTGCCGATGATCTCCGTGTTGTCGGCGGCCAGCGGCACCCGGTGCTCGCCCGGCCGCAGGGACATCGCCAGCCCCCAGTCGACCAGGTAGACCTCACCGAAGCGCCCGACCATCACGTTCGACGGCTTGAGGTCCAGGTGGAGGATCCCGCGCGCGTGGGCGTAGTGCAGCGCGTTGGCCACCTGCATCAGCACGCGCAGGTTCCACTCCAGCAGGTCCTCGGCGCCGAAGCGGGCCTTCACCGCCTCGGCGTCGGCGTAGAGCTCGCTCCAGGGCTCGCCCTCGATGCGCTTCATGATCAGCAGGGGGGCGCCGGACTCGTCCCGGGCCAGGTCGTAGACGGGCACGATGTTGGGGTGGTCCAGGTAGCCGGTGACCCAGGCCTCCTGCACCAGCTTGGCGGTGGTGGCGTCGTTGCGGCGGTCGTTCTTGACGGCCTTCACCGCGACCGTGCGATCCAGGGAGGTCTGGGTGCCCAGGTGCACCACGCCCATGCCGCCTTCGCCCAACGTCTCGTCGAGCAGGACCACCTGCTCGTGCTCGCGCAGCAGGGTCTGGGCCGCGCGCACGGGCCCGCTCTGGTTGCCGATGCTGGGCAGGATCGTGGAGCCAGGGCCCACCGCCAGGGTGCCGGCCGCGTCCTGGATGCTGGCCCAGTGGGCGTCGAAGTATGCGGTGAGATCGGGCGAGGACATGACGGCGGCGAGG
>CALCXL010000340.1 GCA_937907595.1 uncultured Pseudomonadota bacterium | reverse complement strand
CCTGAGCCTCGTCCTCGTGGGCGTGGGGCTGCGCCTGGCCCCGGTCGGGTGGACCCTCCCCGAGCAAGCGCCCCTGATCGCGGCCACCCTGGCCGGCCTGGCCGCGCTGGCTGGGAAGCCCCTGGCCGACCGGCTCTGGCCACGGGTCTCCGCCGCGCGCCTCTCCGAAGCCGCGGTGCGCAGCGGCGGGCGGGGTTGGGCCTGGGGTGCCTGGCTGGACCGGGTCCTCCCCCTGCCCGGCCCCTGGCGAGCCCGGCTGCTGCGGGACCTGCTGCTCCTCGTGCGCGGCCAGGATGCGCGGGCCCTGGTGCTCTTGTGCCTCTCCCCCCTGGCCTGCGTCTACCTCGTCGACGAGCTGGCCCGATCGGGCAACGCGCAGGCCCTGACCTGGCGCGTGCTCAGCGCTGCGGCCCTGGGCGGCGCGGCCGTGGCGTATGCGGCCGGTCCGGCGGTGCACCTCCTGAGGGCGCGGGCCCTGGGCTGGGAGCGGGTGGCCGCACGGCCCGGTCGGCGCCACGTCGGCGGCGCCATGATCTGGGCCCTGGCCCTGGCGGGCACCCACGGCGGCCTCATTCTGGCGACGGTGGCCCTCGCCCACGGCGGCCGACACCTCGACCTGGTGCCCTCCCTCGTCCTGCCGGTCCTGGGTCTGGAGGCGGCGCTCGCTCACTTCGTGGTGGCCTTCGTGGCCGGCGCCACCGACGGGCGGCGCGTGCACGGCGAAGGCACCCTGGCCCTCATGCTGCCCGTCGTCGCGCTGGGCGTGGCCCTGCTCGGCTTGCTGGCCCCCTGGGCGGTTCCCCTGTACTTCGTCGTGACCGCGAACATGGTGCGCCAGGGCGCGCACCGCATCGACTCCCTGGAGGTGGCCTGGTGATCCAGCTGGATGGAGTGCGACACGCCTTCGGAGACGTGCAGGCCCTGGACGGGGTCAGCCTGTCGGTGGCCCCGGGGGAGGTCTTCGGGCTGCTGGGCGCCAACGGCTCGGGCAAGTCCACCCTCAACCGCTGCATCGCGACCCTGCTGCGCCCCGATGAGGGCCGGATCGAGGTCGCCGGGCACGACGTCGCCGAGGATCCCGACGGCGCCCGCGCCGCGTTGGGCTACCTCGCCGAGTTCCCCGTGCTCTACCCCTCCCTGAGCGCCGAGGAGTTCCTGCGCTTTGTGGCCGGCGTGCGCGGCGTGCCCCGGGAGGAGGCGGCGGAGCGCATCGACCGCTGGCTGGCGCTCTTCGAGCTGGAGGGCGCCCGCGGGCTGCGCCTGGGCGGCTACTCCCAGGGCATGGGCCGCAAGGTCGCGCTCGCGGCGGCGCTGGTGGGTGAGCCCCAGGTCGTCCTGCTCGACGAGCCGACCAACGGGCTGGACCCGCCCTCGGTGTGGCTCTTCCGGCAGGTCATCGCCAACCTCAAGCAGCAAGGACGCACCGTCTTGCTCTCGTCCCACGTCCTGCCCCTGGTCCAGGAGGCCTGCGATCGCGTGGGGGTGCTGGCCAACGGGCGGCTGACGGCCGTGGGCACCCTGGAAGAGCTCAGGGAGCAGGCGGATCGTCCCCAGGCGGACCTGGAGGAGCTGTTCCTGCACCACTCGGGGCTGGACCGGGCGATGCTGGAGCGCCTGGCCGACGCGGGTCTCCGCCGGAGTTGACCGCCTCCGGCCCCTCGTCCAGGCGACGGAGCAGCTGCCGGGAGAGCCACCAGGCCGCGCCCAGACCCAGGGCGCCCGCCGCCGCCAGCCGCAGGCCCTCCAGCCAGCCCCCGAAGCCCACCTCCGCCAGCAAGATTGCGATGGGGGCGGCCCAGGAGGCCTGCAGGGCCGTGGTGGCCAGGGAGTCCGGGCGCGCGCGCCGATCCAGCCCCCCACCCACGAAGCCCACGGCCCACCAGAGCAGGAACGCGCCGCCCAGCCCCCAGCGCAGCGTCTCAGGCAGGGCCGGGGCGACCGACGCGCCCGCCACCGACAGCACCAGCGCCGCGACCAGGAGCCCCAGGATCGCCCCCGGCAGGGCCGCGAAGGCCGCCCGCATCGCCGGGGGCACGGTCGAGGGGAGCGGCGCCAGCTCGCGGCGGTCCGCCACCCACCAGGGGTAGAAGTTGAACCACTGGTTCGGCTGCTCCCGCAGGTGGGAGGCCAGGATGGCGGCGTAGGCCTGCACCATCTCCTCGGTGGAGGCGCAGGGCGGCAGGGGGTCCGCGAGCACCCGGTAGCGCCCGGGTCCCGCCCGGAACACCGACAGCACCTCCACGTCGGCCTTCGCCAGGCGCGCGATCTCCGCCGGACCGCGCGGCAGCTCGGCCCGGGCACCGAAGACGTTGACCGCCAGCACGGCCCCCGATCCGGGCAGGGGGCGGTCGGCCTTGAAGGCGAGCACGTCGCCGCTGCGGATCGCCTTCAACATGCGCAGGCCTGCCGCCATGCTGCCGTCGGCCACGATCGTGCGCCGGGGCCCGCCCACCGATCGCGCGCTGTCGCCGACGTTGTCCAGCAGCCGCCGCGCCGCCGGATCCTCCACGGCCACCGCCCGGACCACCCGACCCTGCGCCTCCAGGGCGGGCACCCCCATCTCCAGGGCCCCGCAGTGGTGGCCCAGGATCACCAGGGGCGTTCCCTGGGCGAGCTTGGCGTCGAGCCGGGCGTGCATGGCCTCGTCGCCCCGGCCGTCCAGGGTGGGCTGAAGACGGCCCGCGGTGGCGTAGTGCCGATCGACGAGGGTCAGCGTGTACTGCACGTACGCGCCCATCGCCCGCCACCAGGGCAGCCCCAGCCCCATGCGCTCCATCGCGCGGACCACCGCGTGGCGCGGACGGTTGTGGTGCATGAAGTAGATGGGGGCCAGCCCGACGACCAGCAGGTAGCCCAGGCGCAGCGGCAGCAGGCCGAACGCGGCTTCCAGAAATCCGAGGCCCCAGGTGGGCCCGAAACCGGCGCTCCGCCAGGGGGCCGACGCTCGCATTTGCCCTCCCCCTTGACGCGGCTCGGGACGGTCTTTAGAAAGGGCTCCGCCCTGCGGAGATGGCGCTGATGCAGCGACCTCGGAGGGCCCGAAAAGCGTGCGGCAGGGTAGCTCAGTTGGTTAGAGCGAGCGACTCATAATCGCTAGGTCGGGGGTTCGAGTCCCCCCCCTGCTACCACGCTTCCGGGCCCCCCCGCCCCGGCCCCCTCGAGCGTCTGCGGCGTTCATTTCCCCAGTTCGCGGTCCACGGCGGCCAGGTTTTCTGCCACCCGCCCCGCGTAGCCGGAGTCGGGGAACTCATCCAGCAGGCCCTGAAGCAGCGAGCGCACCTCGCCCAGGGCGGTGCTTCGAGCCGCACCCTGCTGCTTTCGTGCGGCGACGAAGAGGCGACCCGCCCGCTCCCGCTCCTGCCGGACCAGCTCGTCGATGGCGCTGCGGGCCTCCTGTCGGGCCTGGGCCTGCAGCGGCGTGCCCTCCAGCTCGCGGAAGGCCGCGACCGCCTCGCGGTAGGAGCCTGCGGCCACCCGGTCCCGCGCGAGGGCGAGGCGGGCGTCGAGCTCGGCCCGGTTGGCCTCCGCCTGGGCTGCGCCCTGGGTCGACGTCAAGCTGCGGTGCCAGGCGCGCAGCCTCAGGAGCTCGGCGTCGTCCACCGCGGACTCGGGCAGGGCTTCGACGTCGACCAGCAGCTGGGCGGCGTGGTCGTAGGGCCCCTCCCCCGCCAGCAGGACGTCGACGCGCGCCATCAGATCGACCGCCTTCGCCGCGGCGCCGGCCAGGAGGGCCTCCAGCTCCCGGTTGGCCAGGGCGCGGACGGCGTCGTCCTCGGGACCCGCCAGCTCCAACGCGGTCTCGTAGGCCTCCGCCGCCGCGGCCAGCTCGCCGACGGCCTGGAACTCCCGAGCGCGGTGGGCCGCCGCCGCGGCGGGCCCGAGCAACGCCTCGTTGGCCTCGTCCATCAACCCACGGAGGCCCTCCTGCTCCTCTACGACGCGCGCAGCCAGGCGACGGGCGTCGGTCAGCAGCTCCACGGCCAGGTCCGGGCGGTCCGCCTCCAGCGCCCACTCCGCCAACATCCGGAGCAGCGAAACGGAGTCCACGGACGCTACGTAGAGCTCGTCCCGGGCCGCGCTGCCCAACTCCACCGCCTCCGCGTAGGCGCCCCGACGGGCCAGATCCACGGCGCGCGCCAGGGGGCCACCCTCCTCCTGGGGCCCCGACTCCGCCGCGGGGGCGGGTTCGGCGTGCAGCATGGCGTCCAGGTAGTTGGCGAAGGCCTTGATCGCGGCCCGCTCCTGATCCCGAGGCAACGACTCGGCTCGCCCTTCCAGGTCCTGGAGCAGGAGCAAGGCCCCCTCGAGCCGACGCTGCGACGCCGCCGCGGCCGGTCCCTCCAGGGTGGAGAGCACCGCCAGCTTGCGCTCGATGGTGCGGCGTTGGCGCACGATGTCGGGCCGGTCGAGGCCCAGGAACGCCGGCCGCTCGTCGGCGACGTCTCCCGACGTGACCGGCGGCACGTCCCGGGGGCAGCCGACCAGCAGCAGGGCCAACAGCGGCATCCATCGCATCACGGGGCGGTCTCCAGCAGCGGCGTGAAGGGGGCGAAGGCGCGGGGCTCACGGCGGCGGAACAGGACGGTGCTGCCCTCTACCTCCTCCGTGGGGAGGCCATCGACGAGGCCTACCGTAACCGGTACCAGGCCCTCGGGCCAATCGATGGGCAGGGAGCCCGCGTCGCTGAACGCGGCGTCGGCGAGGCTCAGGCGGTCCCCCAGACGGCTGGACTCCACCACGCCCCGCGCCGCCTCGATCCAGGCCGGCAGGCTGCCCGACGCGCCGGCCACGCGGATCGACCCGCGTCGCATCTCCCGGTTGTCGTCGTAGCCGACGTAGGCGGCCACCACGGCGCCCCGCCCCCAGGTCAGACGGTCCTCGCCCTCGGCCAGGGTGGGCACGACGCCGACGAACGCGGAGTTGCGGTACGAGTTGGTGGTGCCCGTCTTGCCGAAGAGCGGCACCCGGGCGCCCAGGGAACGCAGCTCCGCCGCCCGGGCGGGGTCGTCGGAGCGGGCGAGCACGGCGCCCTCGGCCCGCCGCCCGGTGCCGTGCACGACGACCGATCGCAGCATGGAGCCCAGCTCCCCGCTCAGCTCCTGGGGCTGGGCGCGCTGGATCTGCTCGGCCGCGTGGTAGATGTGCGTGCCGTCGGACAGGTGGATGTCCTCGATGAGCGACAGCGACGGCAAGCGGGCCGCGGGCAGGTCGTCGTCCGCCAGATCCACCCGCGCCGGCGGCGACACCAGCGGATCCGGGAAGAAGCGCCAGCTCTGCCCCGTCGCGATCATCTCGTAGAGCTGCGCGGCCTCCAGCAGGGCGATGTCCGACGACCCCAGCGGCATCGACAGCACCGGCGCGATCGGCGACTCCACCCCGCTCCGCTGGGCCAACTGCACCAGGTAGCGCAGGCCGACCAGCGTCCGCCAGTCCCGGCAGAGCGGCAGCAGCTCGGCGCTGTAGAGCTCCAGGTCCTCCCCCAGGGCCTCCCGGGCGGCGTCGATGGCCTGACGCACCCGCGCCACGGTCGGCGTGGTCAGCTGACCCTCCAGCCGCACCCGGCCGGGATCGAGCAGCTGCACGGCCCGGAAGGCGGTGGCAGCCCGCGAAGGCGGGGCCGGCTCGGGCGGGTGCGCGGCCGAGTCGTCGTCGTCGTCCGTGGCGAACAGGTCGTCCACCGCCTCGTCCTCCAACGCGGTCTCCTCATCCAGCGGCGGGGGAGCGTCGGGGGAGAGCGGATCCTCCGCCGGTTCGGTCTGGGTCAGCAGGGTGCGCCAGAGCGATGGACTCAAGGCGACGTAGCCCGCTGGCACCGGCCCGCCGAAGCTGATCACCGCCGGCCCCTCCGCCTCGAGCCTGGCTGAGAAGCCCCGCAACACCTCGGCATCCACCCGGTCCTCGCGCATGGCCTCCAGCAGCGCCGCGCTCGCCGCCGCCAGCTTCGGGACCAGCCCCTCCTGCCGCAGGAAGCTGCGGGAGAGCGCTGTCTGGCGGTGGGCGCGCTCCGCGGCGTCGATGGAGCGGTCCCCGGCCACCCGCTCGGACTCCTCGCCGAAGCCCAGGCCGTACAGCATGGCGGCCAGCGCCTCCGCCTCCTCCTCCCGCCCGTCGAAAGCCAGGTCCACGCCGACGTCGTCACGGACCCGATCGAACAGGCCCTCCTGCACCTTGCTCGGCGTGGGCAGGACGCCGGCCTCCTGCACCCGCGCGATGAAGGCTCGGGGGTCCTCGTGGGGCTCCGGCAGCAGCCCCACGCGCTCGGCGATCTGTCGCAGCTGCTCGGCGTTCAGGCGATCCAACAGGTGGTAGAGCAGCCAGATCGACGCCAGATTCTCCGACTTCGTCGCTGCCCAGGCCATCGACACCCGCTCCGGCGCGTCCTTGTGGTCGGGGCGGGGGTAGTAGAACGTCGTCTGGTAGGGGAAGACGCCGCGGCGGTTGTCCAGCGGGTCCGTCGAGCTCCAGCGCAGCTGCAGCGCCGCCTCGTAGAGGACCAGCTTCCAGGTGGACCCGAACTGCCGGCGCGCCGTGGCGCGGTTGAAGTCCGCGTTGGCCGACCCGCCCACCATCGCCCGGATTCGCCCCTGCTCCAGCACCACCACCGCGCCCTGCACCTCGGGCTTCAGCTCCCAGTCGAGCAGCAGCTCGTCCCCTTCGGCCGCGCGGATCGACACCGACACCCGCTCGCCGACGTGCGGCTCAACCTCGGCCAGCAGCGCCTTCACGTCCTTGCGGGAGGCCGTCGCCCAGACGTTCTTGCCCTGCGACCGCTTCATGAGCTGCGCCAGGCGGGTGTTGGCCTCCACGTCCAGCCGCCCCTCGTGCCCGCCCAGATCGACGATCGCCTCCCGGGCCTCCACGTCCACCGACCGGAGGATCCCCCGGTGGAAGGTGCGCGAGCCCAGCCGCTCGGGGTCCACGGGCCGCAGCGTCTCCGCCGGCGAGAACAGCGACGCCACGTCGGGGGCCTCCAGCAGCGTGCCCACGTCGGTTAGCTGGTGCCGCAGACCGTAGAGCGCGGCCTCCTGGACCCCCCGCTCCACCGTCGTGGTGACGCGCAGCCCGGACGTGCCCAGATCCGCGATGCCCTGCTGCGCCAGCAGCCTCTGGAAGACGGGCCGCTCCAGCTCCCGCTCCACGGCGTCCAGCACCACCGACCGCTCGAAGCGAAAGTGCCCCCGCGTGAAGGGCAGCGGCCTCCCCATGGCCGCGGCGTGCGCGCTCGCGTCGATGCGCCCGTCCTCCAGCATCCGCCCCAGGACGTAGTCCGCCCGCTCCCGCGCCCGCTCGCGGTTGCGATCGGCCCGGTCTTCCCCGGCGACCCAGGGGTTGTAGCGGTTCGGCGACTTGACGACGCCGGCCAGGAACGCGCACTCCAGCAGGTCCAGCTCCGAGGGCGCCTTGTCGAAGAAGAAGCGCGCCGCGATGGCCACGCCCCGGCCGTTGCCGTTGACGTAGAACTGGTTGCTGTAGAACTCGAGGATGTCCTCCTTGCTGTAGAGCCGCTCCAGGCGCAGCCCGTTGGCCAGCTCCCGCAGCTTCTCCTTGAGGGTTCGACCCTGGCGCTTGAACAGGTTCTTGGCCGTCTGCTGGGTCAGCGTGGAGCCGCCCTCCACCACCCGGCCGGCGCGTCCGTTCGCCACCATCGCCCGGGCGATGCCGCGCAGCGAGAAGCCGTGGTGGGTCCAGAAGTCCTGGTCTTCGGCCGCCACCAGCGCGTCGACGAAGGCGGGGGGGATCTCCGCGTAGGGCAGGTACTGCCGGTGCTGCTCGGCGAAGAAGACCCCGAGCTTGGTGGTCCCGTCGCGGTAGTAGACCGGCGACTCCTGGCTGATCGTCTGCAGGATCGCGTCCCGCTCCAGGTGCTCGCCGGGGTGCGCGACCACGAAGTACGCGTAGAGCCCGGCCAGCGACCCCACGCCGATCAGCCCCAGCACCAGCCCCACGACGACCAGCCGACGGATCCACCGCGCCACGAAGCCCCGCTCAGCCAAGCTCGCCCCGCAGACCGGTCAGAAGCGCCTCCCAGCGCGCCACGGCCGCCGCCTCACCGCAGGACACCGCCGCCTCCCGCGCCGCCGCGCGCCGCTCGCCCATGCCCTCGGCTGCCAGCAGGGCAGCGATGGCCGCCGCCACCCCCTGCACATCGTCGGGGTCGTCGACCACGCGCAGGGCCTGGTTGGACGGGACGACGCCCAGCGCCCCGTTCGCGCCGCTGGTGACGACGGGCAGGCCCGAAGCCAGGGCTTCCACGCTGACGTTGGCGAAGGGGTCGTAGCGGGTGGGCAGGGCCAGCACGTCGCAGGCGGCGTAGACCTTCTCGGGCTGGTCGTGGTGCTCGAGGAAGGTCACCCGGTCGCGCAGGCCCAGCTCAGCGGCCATGGCCTCGTATTCAGCGCGGCGGCGATCGCGCCCCAGGACCAGCACCCGCAGGTCCGACGCCGCTTCGCCCAGCTCGTGTACGGCCTTGAGCACGGTGTCCAGGCCCTTTCGTTGGAAGTCGCTGCCCACGAAGAGCAACACCAACTCCTCCGGCGGAAGTCCCAGCTGCCGCCTCACCTCCTCGAAGAAGAGCTGCCGCCCCTTGGGGTGGAAGCGGTCCAGGTCGACGCCGTTCGGCAGCACCTGCACGCCCTCCGCCAGGGCCCCGTAGCAGGCCAGGAAGTCCGCGCGCGCGCGCTCGGACGGCACCACGACGCAGGCGGTGGAGGCCAGGGCCCGGCGCTCGTGCCAGAGCCGCAGCCGATGGTAGGGGGAGAGCAGCAGCCTCCAGCGAGCGAAGCCCGTGGCCTCGCTCAACAGGCGCCCCCACCAGCTCCGGTGGCAGCCGCCGCCCGCGCGGTAGACGTCGCCGGGCCCCGTGCGGCCCAGGTGCATCACCGCGTCGTACTGCCTGGGCTTCACCCGCAGGGCGGAGGCGACGAGCAGCAGCAGCGCCCCCACCGTGCTGTGCCCGCCGGGGAGCTTGTGGAACGTGGCCACCCGCGTGCGCACGTAGCGGGGATCGACCGACGCCGACCAGACGTGCACGTCGTGTCCGCGCTCCCCCAGCCGACGCGCCAGGGACTCCAGGAACCGCTCGGTCCCTCCGTCGACGCCGAAGCGTCGGTGCACGAATGCGAACTTCACGACCGCTCCTCCAGAAGCTCGGCGGCCCGCCGGTACTTCGTGACCACGCCCTGCGCCCCGATCCAGGACACCTGCAGGCCGCGACGGCCGTCCAGCCAGGCCGCGCCCAACGTCAGCTTGCGCAGCAGGTGCGCGCCCCCGTGCAGCCAGGGGGTCGCCGGGCCGGGGCGCGCGCCCTCCTCCACCAACGACCGGGCGCGGCGCTCGGCGTGAGCCTGGGTGGCCCGGACGTAGGCCTCGACCGTGCGCTCGGGGTCGTGGTGCAGGTGCCCGGGCAGGCGGCCCACCGGTCCGTCGACCAGGACGCGATCGTGAGGGTCCGAGCCGCCCCAGCGCGCCCGCCGCCGATCGAACAGGCGCACCCGGCGGTCGGGGTACCAGCCCGACGCGCGCATGGGCGCGCCGTCCAGGTAGTTGCGCCGGTTCAGCGTCCAGCCCGCCTTGCCCTCGGCGGCGGCCACGCGCAGGGCCGAGCCCAGCTCCAGATCGACGCGCTCGTCGGCGTCCAGCGAGAAGATCAGGTCGTGGGCCGCGCGGTCGGTGGCGCGCTGCTTCTGGGCCACGAAGCCATCGAACGGGCAGACCTCCACGCGGGCGCCGGCCTCACGCGCGCGGGCGCAGGTGTCATCGACAGAGCCACCGTCCAGGACGAACACCTCGTCCACCCACGGCGCCACGGACGCCACCGCCGCCGCGATGCGGCGGGACTCGTTGAGCGCGATGACTGCGGCGGAGATGCGTGGCATGGATTCGCGGGCCGGGGAGCGGCGGCCCTTCTCTACCACATGGGCCAACCAGTTGACTCCAAGGGCGGCGTGGATACAATCCGCGGCTCGGCGACGTGGCCAAGTGGTAAGGCAAGGGATTGCAAATCCCTCATTCACCGGTTCGAATCCGGTCGTCGCCTCCAAATCCCCATTCCAGCGCAATTGCCCTCCCCCGGAAGGTCTTCGGACCGTCCGGGGTTGAGGCGTGCAGGCGAAGCCTGTTTCGACGCGATCATGACGGCTTGCGCGGGCGTGAAGAGCCCTTACACTGCCGTTCCCCTGGAATCCCTCGAGAAAAGCGCGCCACCCGATGCCTGAGCTCTCCTCCGCCGAGAACAGCGAACTCGTCCAGCGGCTGCTCAACAGCCGGCTGCTGCACACCGACTGGGTGCTGTACTTTCTGCTCGCGCTCTTCGTGATCGGCGCCTTCGTGGTCGCCTGGAAGATCGCCTACTTCGTGCTCAACGCCGTGCGCAGCCGCGCGTTGAAGAGCAAGGTCGACGGCCTGGTCCGCGGCAGCCCCCTCGACGCCTTCATGGCGGACGTCCAGGAGCTGCCCGGGATCGAGGCCGGCGTGCTCCGTCAGGCCCTGGCCTTCTCGGACAACGGCGCGGACGTGGTCGAGCAGCAGATGGACGTCGAGCTCGCGCGGAGCAAGCAGCGCATGGAGCTGGGCCTGACCTTCCTGGGCACGGTCGGCGCCAACGCCCCCTTCGTCGGCCTGTACGGCACCGTCGGCGGCATCGTGAAGGCGTTCCGCGACCTCTCGGCGGAGACGGAGGCGGGGCTCAGCTCCGTCATCTCCGGCATCGCCGAGGCGCTGGTGGCCACCGCCATCGGCCTCATCGTCGCCATCCCCGCGGTCGTCGCCTACAACTACCTGCAGAAGCAGGTCAAGAAGACCGTCAGCGCCAGCCAGGGCCTCAACAAGCAGGTCCTGTTCCGCCTGAGGGCGGCCGAGGAGACCGACTGACATGGCCGGACAGATCGGCGGCGACGACGACGAGATGATCGCGGGGATCAACATCACCCCCATGGTCGACGTCATGCTCGTGTTGCTGATCATCTTCATGATCACCGCCAGCATCGTGGACCCGGACTCCATCAAGATCGAGCTGCCGGAGGCCGCGACGGGGGAGCCCACGGAGACCACCACCCTGGGGCTGACCATCGACCCCGACGGCAAGTGGTACCTCAACGCCACCCCGATCACCGAGGACGACCTCCGCGCATTCATCCGCTCGGAGCAGGCCCAGGACAAGGAGCTTCAGGCCGCGGTGGCCGCGGATCGCACCCGGCCCTACGGCGACGTCATCCAGCTCATCGACGTGATCAAGCAGGAGGGCGTGCTCAAGTTCGCCCTGAACATCGACACGGTGGCCCTGCCCCCCTCCGCCCCCCCGCGCCCCACCGAGTAGGCCGTGGAGAGCCAGCCCCACCTGCCCCCGAGCCCCCCTCCGCTGCGGCCTCCGCCCATGCGCGCCCGCAAGAAGGCGAAGAAGGCCCCGCCGCGGGTGTTCGTGCCGGTGGAGCTGCCGGACAAGGAGCCGGTCTTCGATCGCAGCCTGGGCGTGGGCCTGCTCATCGCGCTGCTCGCGCTGCCGCCCCTGGGCTGGCTGTTCCTGACCGCCGTGCCCGGCGCCGACGAGCTGGTGCAGCAGATCGTCGAGTTCACGATCATCGAACCCCCGCCGCCGCCCGAGCCCGAACCGGAGCCCGAGCCCACCCCTCCGCCGCCCAAGAAGGTGAAGAAGGTGGACATGGAGAAGGTGAACAAGCCGATCCCCACGGACACGGCCCCCGTGGACGAGCCGCAGGAGGAGTCGAAGCCGGTGTTCGGCCTGACCATGGACTCCACCGTGGAGGGCAGCAACAGCGGGTTCAAGATGCGGGTGGGCAACACCCTGAACGTGGAGCCCACCGACGAGATCGTGCCCCCGGAGGACGTCAAGCCCCTGCGCAGCGTCTCCTTCGCGCGTCTGGAGGAGCCGCCGAAGCTCGTCCGGGACTTCCGGGCCGAGTACCCTGAGGGCCCGCGCACCGAAGGCATCGAGGGCACCGTGATCATGAAGCTGACGATCGATCAGACCGGCAAGGTCACCGAGGTCAAGATCGTGCGCGGCGTCCACCCCGAGCTGGACGCCGCCGCCAAGGCCGCCGCGTTCCGGTTCAAGTACAAGCCCGGCACCGACGGCGGCGAGCCCGTGATCACCACGAACTTCGTGCACCGCTACACGTGGCTGATCGAGGGTTGATCGCGCTGGGGCTGCTGCTCCTGATCGCGGCCCCCACCGCGGTCTGGGGGGCGGATCTGCCCGACGCCCCCGCGCCGGTCGTGATGCCCACCCCCGACGTCCTGGACCTGCCGCCTCCCGCCTACCCGCAGGCCGCCCTGGACGCCGCGATCGAAGGCGCCGTCGTGCTCCTGCTCCAGATCGACGGCGACGGCGTGCCCACCCAGGTGGACGTGGTCCGAGAGCCCGGCGGCGGCCTGGGCGAGGCCGCGGCGAACGCCCTGCTCAACGCGGTGTTCGACAGCCCCCCCGCCGAGGGCCCCGATCACGGCATGCGTCGCTACTTCCACGTCGTGCGCTTCGTGCTGCCCGAGGAGCACCGTCCCCCCGTACCGGAGCCCGAGGGCCCCGAGCCGGAGATGGCCGACGAGCTCACCCAGCTCCCGGTGCTCACCTCCCAGGTGGCTGCGCACTACCCCGAGGCCGCAAAGGAGGCCGGCGTGCAGGCCCAGGTCACCCTGGAGCTGGAGGTCAGCGACACGGGCACCCTGGACGCCGTCACCCTGTTGGATGAGCAGCCGCCCGGCTGGGGCTTCGGCGTGGAGGCGTCGCGGGCGGCCTGGCAGTTCGCGTTCGAGCCGGCCTTCGCGGGCCCCGTGCCCGTGCCCGTGCGCATCACCTACACCTACCGCTTCGAGCTGGAGGAGGTGGTGGTGGAGGCGCCGGTGGAGACGCCGGACGCGGGCGAAGCCATCGACCACGAGGGCCCCGTGAACCTGAGCGGCGTCGTGCGGGAGCGGGGCACGCGCAAGCCCCTGGTCGGCGTCGACGTGATCATCGAGGAGCTGGAGCACAGCACCGTCACCGACGACTACGGCTCCTTCGCCTTCCGGGGCATCCCCGCCGGCATCTACCGCCTGCTCGTCGCGGCCCCGGGCTACGAGAAGTTCGAGACCGAGGAGGACGTCGTCGCGGGCGAGGCCACGTCGGTCATCTACTTCGTGCGGGAGACGCCCACCGGCATCAACGAGACGGTGGTGCGGGTCAAGGCGGAGAAGAAGGAGGTCACCAAGCGCTCCATCTCCATCGAGACGATCGAGCGCATCCCCGGCACCTTCGGCGACCCCGTCAAGGTGGTGCAGAACCTGCCCGGCGTCGCGCGGTCCCCCTTCGACTTCGGGCTCCTGATCGTGCGTGGCTCGGCGCCCGAGGACAGCGGCGCGCACATCGACGGCATCCGCGTGCCCCAGCTCTTCCACTTCGGCGGCTTCCGCTCGGTGCTCACCCCCGTGATGCTCGAGTCGGTGGACTTCTACCCCGGCGGCTTCGGCCCGGCCTTTGGCCGCCTCACCGGCGGTGTGCTCGACGTGCGCACGCGCAACGACTACGAGGACACGATCCACGGTCTGGTCCAGGCGGATCTGCTCGACGCGTCGGCGGCGATCACCGGCCCGATCAAGAAGAAGGGCCAGCGGGAGCCCATCGGCGGCTTCGTCATCGCGGCCCGGCGCAGCTACCTGGACCTGATCCTCCCGCTGCTGGCCCCCAGCTCCGTCGATCTGGGCGGGATCATCCTGCCGCAGTGGACCGACCTGCAGGGCAAGCTCACCCTGCGGCCCAACGCCAACCACCGGCTCTCCGTGCTCGCCTACTGGTCCCAGGACCGCGCCGGCGCCCGCTCGGCGGACCCCGCGTCGGCCAACAACGAGGCCACGCAGGGCGACTTCCTCTTCCGCAACGACTTCTGGCGGGTCGGCCTGGGCTGGAAGGCCAAGGCGGACGATCGGGCGCGCAGCGAGCTGACGGTCTCTTTCGGACAGGACCTGGCCCGCTTCGACATCGGCAGCTTCGCCAAGGTCGACATCGACACCTTCATCGTGCAGATCCGCGAGGACGCGGAGATCGACCTGATCCCGGAGCTGACCCTGCGCTTTGGCGCGGACATCATCGCGTCGGCCTTCGGCTTCGAGTTCGACTTCCAGAACTTCAACGTGCGCGGCTTCGGCGACGACCCCACGGCGGAGAAGGAGGCCTTCAACCTGTCGCAGCGCGACTTCGCCTTCGGCCCCGCCGCCTTCGTGGAGGGCCGCTTCAAGCTGGCCGACGAGCGCATCCAGCTGGTCCCCGGGCTGCGCTTCGACGTCTACTGGGTGCCGGGCAACTTCGACATCGCCACCCTGGACCCCCGGTTCCAGTGGCGCATCACGCCGGACCCCAAGCGCCTGCTGGACATCAAGGGATCGGTGGGCCTCTACCACCAGAACCCCCAGGTCTTCGAGATCGTGGAGGCCACCGGCAACGTCGACCTGCAGGCCGAGGAGAGCATCCAGGTCACCGCGGGCGCGGAGGTCCGCTTCACCGAGTTCTTCAGCCTGGACGTGCAGGGCTTCTACAAGCGGCTGGACAAGCTGGTGACCTTCAACGCTGGAGGGGCCGGCGACCGCAGCGAGCTCTGGCAGAACAACGGCGAAGGACAGATCTACGGCGCAGAGGTCTTCCTGCGCCTGCAGAGGTGGAACAACCTGGAGGGCTGGATCGCGCTGACCCTGCAGCGCAGCCAGCGCCAGGACTGCCCGGACTGCGACCCGTACTGGTTCGACTACGACCAGCCGGTGATCTTCGACGTCGTGCTCAGCTACGGCCTGCCCTACGGCTTCCGCATCGGCGCCCGCTGGCGCTACGTCTCGGGCAACCCGGAGACCCCCATCGTGGGCTCCATCTACGACGCGGACACCAACAACTACCTGCCCCTGCAGGGCGACGAGAACAGCGACCGCCTGCCCGACTTCCACGCCCTGGACATCCGCATCGACAAGGACATCAACTTCCGGCGCTGGAAGCTGACCGTCTACCTGGACCTCATGAACGCCTACAACCGGCAGAATCCCGAGTCGCGCGTGCACAACTTCGACTACACGGAGAACACGTTCCTGGTGGGCCTGCCGATCCTGCCGAACCTCGGCTTCAAGGCGCAGTTCTGATGCCCTCCCTCCGCCGACCCCTCTCCGCGCTGCTGGCCCTGCTCCTGCCCCTGCTCGCGGGCTGCGACGTGCTCTACATGACGTCGGCAAAGCAGGTGGTGCGGCCTCGCATCGTGGGCATTCGCGCCACCCCCGCCGAGATCGGGCTGGGCGAGTCCACCGTGCTCGACGCCCTGCTGGTGCACCCCCAGGGGGAGCGACCTGCCCTTGGGGCGGTGTGGTTCGCGTGCCTGGAGAGCGGCAACGCCCGGGGTTGCGCCGGCCTGGACTTCGGGTCGCTTCTGGGCGGGGACGGGGGCGACGACGACGACTCGGCCGCCGGGGAGGACTTCGATGCCGGCGACCTGCAGTTCGGCGTCGGCGACGAGTTCACGTACACGGCCGAGGGCCGCTTCATCGAAGACGCCTGGGCCGAGCTGGAGCCCGAGGACCGCGTGGAGGGTCTGTCGGTCCTGATCAGCGTCAACTACGTGCACGCCACGAACGACGAGCTCCAGACCATGATCCTGGACCTCGCCGCGGCGAGCCAGAGCGGGGACCAGGAGACCCTGGACCGCATCGGGGACCGATTCGCCGAGCTCCTGGGCGACGGGATCAACGCCGCCCGCCGCGTGGTCGTGTCCGACAAGAGCGCAGACCAGCCGGAGCCCGTGGCCTGCGGTGTCAGCGAGCTGCTGCCGAACCACAACCCCACCCTGCCGGGCCTGGTCCTGCACACCTCGGAGGACGGGCTGGACGAGGGCTACCCCATGGGCGCCCTGACCTTCGGGCAGCCCGAGGAGGAGCTCTGGCTGCGCCCCCGCCTCGACGAGGCCGCACGAGAGGCCTACCTCTACATCAACCTCGACGGCGAGACCGAGTGCCGTCAGGAGACGCCGTACTTCGCCTGGATGTCCAACGCAGGCTCCCTGGACGACGGCAACACCTTCATCGCCGATCCCCTCGACCTGGACGAGCTCGCGAACCGAGCGAAGTCCAACCGCTTCACCCTGCCGAACCGCAAGGACTTCCAGCGGCCGGTGGACTTGTGGATCGTGATGCGGGACCGCCGGGGGGGCGTCGCCTTCGGGCACTGGAGCTTCCGCATGGCGGACGCGCCCACCCCGTGAGCGGGCTACTGGCCCCCGTCTGCCTTCCGGCTGATGCGGAAGTTGCGCGACCACTGGCTCGCAAAGTCCTGACAGCGGGCTGCGCTCAAGGGCCCGGCCTGGGTGCAGCCCCAGCCGAAGGCCACGCCGGCACGCAGGATGTTCCCGCTGTGAGCCGACTCTGCGGTGAACGACAGCACGTGGGTGCCCGGCTCCACCTTGACGGCGTCGCCCTCGGCCACGCACTTTTCCAGGGGGACGGCCGCGTACTTCTCCGCCTCGAAGGCCTGCAGCTGCAGGGCCGCGCAGCCGGCGAGCCACACCGCGTCCTTCCGGGCGTTGGTCACGATGACCTCCACGGTGTCGCCGGGCACGTAGAGCCCGCGGCTCGTCTCGACCGTGACGCCGTCGGCGTCCTGGGCCACCGCGGAGCCCGCGCAGACCAGGCCACCCACCAGGATCAACAAGCGCAATCGCATCGACTCAACCCCTCGTCGCGGACGTTCGGCCCCGCCACAGGCAGTCTACCCCGAAACCCCAGCGACTTCCGTTGGGGGAGGGCGGAGGCCAGGGCGATCGCACCACTCCGCTGTTGACGGGCTGATCCCGCCGTGATCCCGTT
>CALCXL010000339.1 GCA_937907595.1 uncultured Pseudomonadota bacterium | reverse complement strand
ACCTCGCCGGTGGGGCCCACCTGATCGGTGATGTCCAGGCTGCGAAAGGCCCAGTGGGAGTCGATGTGGTGGTCGGCCGCGCCATTGGGGTTCGACGAAGCGTGGTTGCTCCACACCAGCTCGCCGTTGACCCGCACGGTCGCCTGGTCGAACACGCCGTCCTCCACGGTCAGCCAGCGCCGGAACTGCAGGAGCACCGGCTCGCTGGTGCCCACCTGGATGTCCGGGGAGACCAGCCGGTTGTGGATGCCGTTCTGGTACTCGCCGTTCCAGTTGCTCTCCACCTGCAGGTCGTTGCCCCAGGCCAGCGAGCCGGACCAGGCGCCCACGGGGTCGCCGCCGCCGCCCTGGGGCTCAGCCCAGTGCCAGTCGTTGGTGCCGGGAGTGTTCGGGTCGCCGGTGATGAGCTCGCTGCTGAACGCGCCGTCGTCGGCCTCGAAGTCGGCCTCGAAGTGCGTCTCCACCGCGCCGACCCACGCGCCGTACCAGGGGTCGGTGATCGATCCCTCCGGCAGCCGGCCCGCGTCGCCGCCGGCGTCGTCGACGGCCTCGATCCAGTAGCGGAGGTAGGTCCCGCTGGGCGCCTCGGGGAGGTCCGCGCTGAAGTCGCCGCCGCCCAGGGAGGTCATGGCCAGGGAGTCGAAGCTGCCGACGCCCTCGTCCGCGTCCAGGCTGTAGTGGACCGTCGCCGAGGCCACCGTGCCCGCCGCGCACTCGGCGTTGGCCAGACCGGTGGCCAGGTCCACCGTGATGGAGGCGTCGGGCGGGAGCAGCGTGCCCAGGGGGTCGTGGTCGAGGTAGTACGCGCCGCCCTGGACGCCGGGGCCCAGGCCGTGGGCGCCGAAGGCCTCGTCGATGAGGCACTGGTTCGGCGTGCCGTTGGCCAGGTTGCCGTCGTCGTCGTCGGCGAGCAGCGCATCGGAGTAGCTGTCGCCGATGTCCGAGCTGTAGGACGCGACCGCGAAGAAGATCTGGTCGGTCTGGGCGATGCCCGCCGCTCCCTGGTCGGCCTCCATCAGCACGCGCAGGTCCCAGAGGGCGCCGGCGATGATGATCCCGGTGATGTGGGGGTCGCCGTTGATGTCGTCGGGCCAGACCAGCAGGTCCTCGACGTCGCGCAGGGGGTTGGTGTTGCCCTGCACGAAGTTGCGGCCCATGCCGGGGTCGCCGGTGATCGTGACGGTGAGGTAGTCGGCCAGCCCCTCGCTCAGCGCGCCGTCGAAGTCCCCCTGGCCCTGCACGATGCTCCAGGCGTGAAAGCCGTGGCCGTACTCGTGGTAGATGACGTCGGCGATGCGGCCGGTGTTGTTGCAGCCGCTCCCCTGCCTCACGAAGTTGATGCTCTGCCCGTCGTACCAGGCGTTGCAGTCGGTGTCGTTGAGGTTGACGTTGGCCTGGACCTGCTGGGTGGCCCAGCCGAAGCCCGGGTCGATCTCCTGGCACTTGGCGCGGGCCACCATCGTCGAGACGTGAGTCTGGGTCTGGGCCAGCGTGCGGCGGACCTCGGTGTTCCCGGCGTTGGCGGCGGCCTGGGCCGTGACGACCCCGCCTTCGGTCAGGGTGTCCGAGAAGCTGGCCTGCCCGAAGTTGTCGGGGCTGTCGACGTTGACCCAGGTGCCGTCCGGGCCCCAGTTCAGGGCTTCGGGGGGGCTTCCGGGGGTGGAGAAGGTGCCGTTGAGGGCGGAGACCGCGTTGCCCAGGGCGACGCCGGACATGGGCGCAGTGGTGGTGCCCGCCAAGGGGTAGCGGTCGTCGATCACGGCGACCACGGTGCCGGCGGTGAAGCGCACCTGCTCCTCCCAGCCGAGCAGGTCGCCGGTGCGGGCGTCGATCCAGACCGTCTTGCGCGAGGGTCGATCGTGCCGGGTGACCTCCAGCCGCCAGGCCAAGGGGTGCTCCAGGCCGGTGGCCCGGTGCATGGGGCGGACAACAAGCTCCGGCGCGGACAGATCCGCCTGATCTGGGCCGGCGTCCAGGGCGATCCGGGCGGCGTCCACGGCCTGCCGCGCGTCGATCGCGGGCCTGGGATCCGTGCCGATGCCGGGGTATCCGCCGAACTGGCCCACGACGAAGCGCCCGGCCTTGAAGCGCAGGGACACGCGCGCGTCCTCCACGGGCAGGCCCCGGTGTTGGCGGGCGAAGGTGAGGGTGGTGATGCCCAGGCGACGGTCCAGGGCCAGGGGCTCCAGGTCGGCCCGGTCCAGCCCGAGCAGGGCCTGCTCGTCCTCCAGGATCTGCCAGCCCAGGGCCCAGGCGCTGGCGTCCTCCTGCAAGGCGGCGGCGTCCACGGGCCAGCCTTCACCCCAGAAGCGGAGGGGGCTGCCGGTGGCTTCGTCGAAGCGCGCGCTCCACTGCGACCCCCGCCGCGCCAGGAAGCCTCGCCAGGCCTCTCCCTGCGCTGCTGTGGCCTGCCCCTTGGCGGTCTCCACCCGGTGGGCCGGAGCCCCATCGAGCCACTTCACGGGCACGTCGCCGGTGACGGCGAGGGCCAGGCCGGGCAGGAGGAGCAGCGGGAGAGACAGCAGCAGCGCTCGACGCATTCGGGACCCTCGGGGCAGACGGGACTGATCTCCGGCGATTTCAGGTTAGAATCCAGGCTCTCCGCGGCCAAGCGGGAACCCGCACGAACCCGCAGGATTCACAAAGCCGTGACCCGGCCCCACAGCCTCATGACATGCCTTGCGTTCGCGGCGGCCATAACGGCCGCTTGCTCCGTCGAGGATCGGGCGGCGGATCCGGTCGCCCCCCCGCTCACCGAGCTGCCCCCTCCCGTCGTGGGCGCGGTGGACTCCGGGGAGCGGCGCGCGGCCGCAGACGCCGAGGACTGGCGCCTGCCCGACGACGCCGACGGCGCCCTGGAGTGGCTGCGGCTCGCCTTCGTGCAGGACAACCGGGGGGAGATGGAGGCCTGCGGCTGCCCCGGTGCTCCCACCGGCGGGCTGGCGCGCCGCGCGTCGTTCGGTCGCATGCTGCAGGAGCTTCACGCCGACAGCGTGTTGGTGGAGGGGCCGAACGCCCTGACCCGGGCGGTCGTGGGCATCGAGCAGATCCGCGGGGATCAGCGGGCGCGCGGCCGCAAGGTGCTGGAGTTGATGGCCGGCTGGCGTCCCCAGGCCTTCTTTCCCGGGCAGGCCGATCTGGCGGTCGTGCCCCTGGCCGAGCTGGGCCGGCTGGCGCAGTTCCCGGTGGTGATCTCCAACCTGGAGTCGCCCGGCGCCGCGGGGACGCTGCCGTCCCTGTCCGTTCAGGTGGGCGGTCGACGCGTGCTGCTGCTGGGCCTCGTCCGCCCGGCGGTCTCCGAAGAGGCGCGGCGCAGCCTCCCCTTGCAGGACGGGGCCGAGGCCGCGGCGCAGGCGATCCAGGAGGCGGGCCCCGTCGACCTGGTCGTCGCCTTCACCGACGCCTCCCTGCGCGACCAGACGGCCTGGTTCGCGGCGGGTCTGGACGTCGACGTGCTGGTGACGCCGCCCCCCCCCGGGCGGGAGGGGGACAGCGAGTGGCGGGGGCGCACCCTCATCGTGCGGAGCCAGCCCGCCGGCCGTTCGGTGCAGCGCCTGGACGTGGTGTTCGGCACCGGCGCCGGTCGAGGCCTGGGCCCCACGGGGCCGGGGGAGGGGATCCTGCGGCAGGTCGCCCGACAGGAGGAGCAGTACATGCACCAGCGCCGCCTGCTGCAAGACCTGAGGGCGCAGGAGGCCGGCGGTGAGGACCCGCGCGTGCGCGTGAGGTCCGCGGGCGACGAGGTGGTGCTCGATCCGCGCACGGATCCGGAGCGGGTGCAGCAAGGGCTGGCGGAGCTCAAGGCTCTGCGTCGTCGGTTGGTGGGGCAGCTCACCGTGCCCCGGCCCGGCCACGCGGCGTCCGCGATCAAGATGACCGTCCGCGCCGACCTGCCGGAGGACCCAACGGTGGCAGCCACGCTGGATGCCTTCGGGGTCCGGCGGCTGGAGGAGATCGAGCAGAGCCTGGCCGGCGCCTCGTCCAAGTCCAGCTACCTGGGGCACGAGGCCTGCGTCGACTGCCACACGAGCGCGCAGGGACACTGGGCGCGCACCCCTCACGCCCGGGCCTGGGCGACCCTGGTGGCGCGCGGGGAGGAGCGAAACCCCGAGTGCCTGACCTGCCACACCACGGGCTTCGGTGCGCCCGGCGGCTTCGCGGACCCCGACAAGGCCCTCCACCTCCTGGGCGTGCAGTGCGAGGCTTGCCATGGCCCCATGGAGCTCCACGCGATCCAGGCGCGCAGCCCCGGCTTCAAGCCGGATCCGGGGCGCCCCGTGCGCGAAGCGACCTGCCGGACCTGCCACGATCCCATCAACAGCCCCCGCTTCGACTACTCGACCTACGCGCCGCGGGTGGACCACCCGGGGCGCCGGAGAAGCCCATGAGCCTGGACGTTCACGCCCTCCACCGCCTCGCGCTGCTGCTGTGCCGTGCGCTCGCCAC
>CALCXL010000338.1 GCA_937907595.1 uncultured Pseudomonadota bacterium | reverse complement strand
GGGAGGTCCGGTCGATGGATCAGGTCGGCCTCATCGCGCCCGACGCCGGCGCCTCCACGGCACGAACCCGATCACCAGGGCCCCGGCCCCACCGCAGCCCGCGCAGCCCGACGTCGTCGCGTCGGCTGAGTCGTCGTCGTCGCCCACAGGGTCGTCGTCCCCCCCGGCGTCGTCGTCGTCCCCCGGCTCGGGCGGCCCGTCGGCGATCGCCTGGGCGATCCACGCTTCCGCCCCGTCCACCCGCGCCGAGCCGTTGAGCGCGGAGTCGCAGTCCGGCGTGAAGGAGGTCACCGCCACCAGCCGCCCCATCGCGTCCAGCACCGGACCGCCCGAGTCGCCGTAGCAGGGGCCGCCGTCGCGCTCCTCGGTGGCCAGGACGCGATCGAAGAGGTTGACGACCTCCGCGTCGGCCGCGCGCAAGACCGGGGCGCGGTCCCCCTCGGCCAGACCCAGTCCCACGTGCTGCACCGGGTCCCCGATCGCCGGTCGCCCCCCCAGAGCCAAAGGCAGCACGCCCCGCCCGGACCCCAGGTACAGCAGGGCCAGGTCCCACTCACCGGGCCGGTCGACGCGCCAGTCCGGGTGGACCCTCCACCCGACGACCTCCTCCCCGTCCACCGCGAAGGGCCCCCCTTGCTGCAGGCAGTGGGCGGCGCTCAGCACGACGTCGTCGGCCACCAGGGCGCCGGTGCATGCCAGCTCCGCGCCCTCCACCAGCACCGCGGCCGGCAGGTCGATCGGGTGCCCGCCCACGATGGCGAGCGCAGCGAAGGCGGCTGGAATCACAACTGGATTCTACACATCGATCAGAAAGTGCTTTTCAACATAACGACTGTTCGATATAAATCCCTGCATCGGCTCGAGCCGACGGAGACGAACCCATGAATCCGCTGCGCTACCTCGCGATCTACGCCCTGGCGATCCTCGGCCCCATCGGCCTGGCCCTGGGCGGCTGGTGGACCCTGCTCCTGCCCCTGACCGCCTTCGGGCTTGTGCCCCTGGGGGAGGCGCTGCTGCCCGGCACCGGCGGCAACCTGGACGACGCCCAGGAAGCGGAGGTCCTGCAGAACCCCTGGTTCGACCGCGTGATCTACGGCCTGGTGCCCCTGCAGTGGGGCAGCGTGCTGCTGCTCATGCTCTGGGTGGGCAACGGTCGGCTGGCCGGCTGGGAGGCCGCGGGCGGCGTGCTGGCGGTGGGCACGCTCTGCGGCGCCATCGGCATCAACCTGGGCCACGAGTTGGGCCACCGCCGCGGCGCCTTCGACAAGCGCATGGCGAAGGCCCTGCTGCTGAGCACGCACTACCTGCACTTCTTCATCGAGCACAACCGCGGCCACCACGCCAACGTCTCCACCCCGGACGACCCGGCCTCGGCCGATCGGGGGGAGGTGGTCTACGCCTTCTGGTTCAAGTCGGTGATCGGCGGCTGGAAGCACGCCTGGACCCTGGAGGACCGGCGGCTGAAGGCCCGCAGCCTGGGCCGCTGGACCTGGAGCAACGAGATGGTGCGCTTCACGGTCCTGCAGGTGGGCGCGATCGTCCTGGCGGCGGCGGCCTTCGGTCCCCTGGCGGCGGCGGCCTGGCTGGGCGCGTCCCTCCTGGGCATCCTGCTGCTGGAGACCATCAACTACGTCGAGCACTACGGCCTGCGCCGGGGTCGCCGCGACGACGGCCGATGGGAGCGCGTGCGCCCGGTGCACAGCTGGAACAGCAACCACCCCGTCAGCCGCCTGCTCCTGTTCGAGCTCACCCGCCACAGCGACCACCACGCGAACCCCGCCCGGCACTACAGCGTGCTGCGGCACTTCGAGGAGGCGCCCCAGCTTCCCACCGGCTACTCGGGCATGGTCCTGCTGGCCCTGCTGCCGCCGGTCTTCTTCGCCGTCATGCACCCGCGCATCGATCGCTGGACCCAGCAGAGCCCGGCCCTGGCGGCCTGATGCCCCGCGTCGTCGACCACGAGGAGCAGCGGGCCGCGATCCTGGACGGCTGCTTCGACCTCTTCGCGCGGAAGGGCTACGGCTCGGTGACCATGCGGGGCGCCGCGCGGGAGTTGGGGGTGTCGACGGGCACGCTCTACCACTACTTCGACAGCAAGGAAGAGCTGTTCCGGCGCATGTTCGAGCGCAACGCGCGGCGGGACATCGTGGAGGCTGAGGGGATCCTCACCGAGGGCGACGACCTGCGCATGCGGCTGCTCAAGCTGGAGGAGTACCTGGAGCAGCGGGCCGACCACCTGCAGGCGGTGCTGATGGTGGCGGTCGACTACCTGCGCAACCACCCCGAGCCCACAGCGCGGGCCTTCCTGGCGGAGACGGCGGCGCTGTACCGCGAGGCTCTGGGCGAGCGCCTGGGGCTGCCGGGGCAGATCCTGGGGGCCAGCACGTTCAGCTTCGTCCTGGGGATGATCCTGCACCGCACCCTGGACCCCGCCGCCCCCGCGTTCAGCGATCAGCTGGCGGTCCTGGCCGCCCTGGCCTGAGCGGCCGCCGAGGGGCGATCGTCCCCGTTCGCGCGCTAGCGCGAGTCGCGGCGCAGTCGGTCGATCTTGGCGGCGAGCACGAAGTCGGCCTCGGCCAGCCCGTCGATCTTGTGGGTGAAGACGGTCACGCCCACGCGGCCCCAGGCCAGGTGCAGATCGGGGTGGTGCCAGGCCTCCTCGGCCACGGCGCCGACCGCGTTGGTGAAGGCCAGGGCCGTCACGAAGTCCGGGAAGTCGAAGGCCTTGTGCAGGTGGTGTCCGTCCACGGCCGTCCAGCCGTCCAGCTCGGCCAGGAGCGGAGCGTACTCGGCCTCGGTGAGGGGCGGGATGCCGCCCTGGCAGGGCACGCAGGTCTTGTCGGCGAGGTCGGTCATGGTCGATCCGGGGCAGGGAGGGGCGAAGTCGAAGCGAAGGAGTAGCAGGCCGCGGCGCGATCTGCCGGGCGCGGGCGCCGTGCCGATGGGATCACAGGACGAGGAGCCAGGCGGCGATCCCGGTGCCCGCCGACGCCACGGCCAGCAGGACGAGCAACGCGCCCGCGGGCCCGAAGCGGCGGCCCAGTCGGTGGTGAATGTGCTCCCGGTCGCCCGCGAAGAGCCCCTCCCCGCCGCGGGCTCGACGCAGCAAGGCCGAGCCGGTGTCCGCCGCCGGTACCGCCACCAGGAGGAGCGCCGGCAGCAGCGCGAAGGCCCCCGACTCCAGGCGCGCGGACCGGAGCAGGGCCACACCCAGCAGGAAGCCGACCAGGTTCGAGCCGCTGTCCCCCAGGTACACGCTGGCCGGCGGTCGGTTGAAGACCAGGAACGCCGCCGACGCGCCCGCCAGGCACGCCACCTCCACCCCGGCTCCAGCCCACAGCAGCCCCACGCAGGCGATGAGGCAGAGCCCCGCCGCCAACCCGTCCAGACCGTCCGCGAAGTCGAAGCCGACGTTGGTGGCCAGCACGACCGCGGCCCCCGCCGGCACCGCCAGCGCGCCCATCGGCACCACCCCCAGCCCCGGCAGCGCCACCGCGGCGAGGCCCCCCACCCACCACGAGGCAGCCAGCGCCAACCCGCCCAGAGCCAGCGCCCGCAGCCGGGCCGAGCTGCGGCGGAGGTCGTCGTGCAGGCCGATCGCGGTGGCGGCGCCGGCCATCGCCACCAGCGGCACCGCCTCCAGACGGAGGACCCACAGCACCGGCACCGCCCAGGCCGCCAGCAGCGCCACCCCGCCCCCCCGGGGCATGGGCCGCCCGGATCGGTCCGTCTGCTGGGCGTCGACCACCCCGATCCAGCGCCGGGCGAGCGGCACATACAACAGGGCCAAGGCCGCCGACAGCCCGCCGGCCGCCAAGGGGCTCACGCCCCCTCCCAGGGAAGCGCGCGCACAGGCGGCCGGGAGCAGCACGGCGGGGACGTTGGACGCATCGCAGCGAACCTAGCAGCGCGGGGCCTATTGGCTCGGTCGCCCCGCGGACCCAGCCGGTCGATCCATCGCCTCACGCGCGGGGCGCGCAGCATGAACCGGGCAGCAGGGGACCGGCGCGCGGGGGGATCTCATCTGCCATGATGGCGCCAAATGAGGACCTGCTGATGATGTCTCGCCCCGCCCTGCTGTTGCCCTTCGCCCTCGTCGCCGCCCTGCTCGCGGGCTGCCCGACAGGCGGCGCGGATCTGTCGGTCACGCCGACGTCCATCGAATTTGGCCAGGTGGTGGTGGGCACGTCGGTGGCCCAGTCCATCGAGGTCACCAACACCGGCACCGACAAGACGACGCTGACGTTCCAGCTTGAGGACGGCACGCCCTTCAGCGTGGCGCTGAGCGGCGCGATCGAGATCCAGCCCGAGGACTCCCGCCTCATCTTCGTCGAGGCCCTGCCCCTGAGCACCGGCACGGACACCGCGGTCCTGACCCTGAGCTGGGACGACAGCAGCATCGACGTCGCCCTCACCGTCACCGGCGTCTTCGCCGAGGTGGACCGGGACAACGACGGCTACGCCGAGGGCGAGGACTGCGACGACGACGACCCCACCGCCTACCCCGGCGCCCCCGAGCTCTGCGACAGCGCGGACAACGACTGCAACGACGTGGTGGACGACAACGCCGACGCCGACGCCGACGGCAGCTGGGCCTGCCACGACTGCGACGACACCGACCCGGACACCTACCCCGGCGCCACCGAGGCCTGCGACACCGTCGACAACGACTGCGACGACCTGGTGGACGAGGACTTCGACCTGGACGGCGACGGCTCCCGCACCTGCGACGACGAGCCCGACTGCGACGACACCGACGCCAACGTCAACCCCGACGCGGCCGAGCTCTGCAACGGCCTGGACGAGGACTGCGACAGCGTCATCGACAACGGCTTCCCTGACGAGGACGCTGACGGAGAGGTCGACTGCACCGACTGCGACGACACCGACCCGCTGATCAACCACGCGGCCACGGAGATCTGCAACGACGCCGACGACGACTGCGACGCCCAGATCGACGAGGACCAGCCCGACCTCGACGGCGACGGCTACGACTGCGACGACTGCGACGACGGCAACGGCGCCTTGAACCCCGGCGCGACCGAGGTCTGCGACAACGGCCTGGACGAGGACTGCAGCGGCGTGGCCGACGACGGCTGCAGCGTGGACGCCGACGGCGACGGCTACGGCGCCGACGACTGCGACGACACCGACCCGGCGGTCTACCCCGGCGCGCCCCAGGCCTGCGACGGCGTATTGGACAACGACTGCGACACCGTGGACGACGCCAACGAGATCGACGGCGACGCCGACGGCGCCACCACCTGCGCCGGCGACTGCGACGACGCCAACCCCCTGCTCAACGTGCTGGACACGGACGCCGACGGCTTCACGCTCTGCGACGGCGACTGCGACGACACCGACCCCGCCCTGACCCCCGAGGACGCAGACGCGGACGGTGACTCCAGCTGCGCCGGCGACTGCGACGATGCCGACCCCGCCCTCAACCTCGACGACGGCGACGCCGACGGCTTCAGCTCCTGCCTGGGCGACTGCGACGACGCCGATCCGGTCATGATCCCCCTGGACGAAGACGGCGACGGGCAGTCCCCCTGCGACGGCGACTGCGACGACAACGACCCCGCGGTGGAGGCCCT
>CALCXL010000337.1 GCA_937907595.1 uncultured Pseudomonadota bacterium | reverse complement strand
CGTGGCGCTACCCCCTACAGGTCGGGGTCGCAGGTGTAGATGAGGATCATGGTGGTGTTGGAGCTGGCGCCGTTGCAGTCCCGCACCGTCACGCCCACCTCGTAGGTGCCCACCGAGTTGATGCTGCAGACCGTCGCCATGGTCAGCTCCAGGTTGGCGGTGCCGTCGCCGTTGCTGGTGATGGCGGGGATGCCGCCGTCGCCGGAGGCGTGCGAGGCCTCGAAGTCGTAGTACAGCGGGTCGCCGTCGGGGTCCGTCGACGCCGTCGCGTCCACCAGCATGTGGGTGCCGGCGTCGAAGTCCAGGGCGCAGGAGTCGCAGCTCTGGCAGCCGCCGTAGGGACCGTTGGTGCAGGTGCTGTTGCCCATCTCAGCGATGTTGCCGGCGCCGAAGATCGCGACGGGGGGCTGGTTGTTGTCCCGCTCGACCACGGTGAACCCGATGGTGGAGGGCGCCGACGTGTAGGTGCCGTCGGTGACCTGCACCGCCACGGCCCAGTAGCCGGCCGAGTCGGGCACGAAGCTGGAGTTCATGGACGTGCGGTCGATGATGTCGTCGTCCGTCAGGTCCGAGACCGGGGGCTGGGTCGTGAAGAACCAGTTGAAGTCCAGGGTGTCCCCGTCGGGGTCGAAGGAGCTGGCCGCGGTCAGCTCGACGGCGCCGCAGGACGTGGGCAGGGCCGTGGCCAGGCCACCGATGGCCGTGGGCGGGTTGGTGTAGCCCAGGCCGTCGCAGTCGTTGTCCACGCCGTCGTCCAGCTCGAGGGCGCCGGGGTAGATGGTGGCGTCGGCGTCGTTGCAGTCGCCGTCCGCCTCCGAGAACCCGTCGGCGTCGCCGTCGTCCGTGTCCATGCCCTCGTCGATCTGGCCGTTGCAGTTGTTGTCCAGCCCGTCCAGGTACTCGGGCGCACCGGGGTGGGTGTAGGGGTTGGCGTCGTCGCAGTCCCCGGCCAGGTCCGTGAAGCCGTCGCCGTCGTCGTCGGTGATGAAGGAGCCGTCGTCCACCAGCCCGTTGCAGTCGTTGTCCTCGGCGTCGGGCAGCTCGGGCGCGCCGGGCCAGGTGTCCGCGTCGCCGTCGTCGCAGTCGCCCTGCAGCTCGGTGAAGCCGTCGTGGTCGTCGTCGTAGCCGACCGTGTTCTCGTCCGTGACGCCGTCGCAGTCGTTGTCCACGCCGTCCAGCAGCTCGGGGGAGGCGGGGTTGATCGAGTCGTTGCCGTCGTCGCAGTCGCCTTCGTCCTCGGAGAAGCCGTCCTCGTCGTCGTCGAAGGCGTCGGTGCCGTCGTCGATCAGGCCGTTGCAGTCCTGGTCCACGCCGTCCACGGTCTCCGGGGCGCCCGGGTAGATCTCCTCGTCGGTGTCGTTGCAGTCGCCGCCCACGTCCGAGAACCCGTCGCCGTCGTCGTCCACGTCCTCCGAGCCCTCGTCGATGAGGCCGTCGCAGTCGTTGTCGATGATGTCCGGGAGCTCCGGCGCGCCGGGGTAGATGGTGGGGTCGGCGTCGTTGCAGTCGCCCTCCACCACCGCGTAGCCGTCGCCGTCCGCGTCTTCGGCCGCGCCCACCCGCACCGGCACCGCGCGGCTGGCCACGCTGCCCCGGGCGTCCCGCACGCTGACGCGCAGGAGGATCACGCCCTCCTCGAAGGGGGCAGTCCACTGGGTGGCCTCCACCTCCGGGTCCGCGAAGTCGCCTCCCTCGGAGCCGTCCTCCCGCTCCGAGGTCCAGCCGTAGCTGAGCTGGCCCGCGCCAACGGCCTCCGCTGAGACGTCGATGGTGACGCCCGCGGTGATGTTGGTGGACTCGATGTTCATGCCCAGGATCAGGGGCGGGTCGACGTCGTTCACCGGCGCGTCGCACGAGGGCGCGCCCAGGGCCAGGAGCAGCCCGGCCGCGACCCCCAGGGCCCCGAACAGGGAGGACTTCTTGGGTGACGTCATGGCGGCGTTTCCTCGGGGGAGGGAGGTCATGGGCAGACCCCCAGGCTGATCTGCATGGTGATGAAGTCGGGCAGGCTGTTGAACTGACCGTCGGAGACGATCAGGCCCAGCGTCCAGGTGCCGGCGCGGTCCGGTGTGAAAGACGCCGCCGGGGTGCTGCCGTTACTGATGTCGCTCGAAGCCAGCTCGCTGTCGATGGGCTGGAAGGCGAAGTACCAGTAGTAGTCCAGGGCGTCGCCGTCCGGGTCCCAGGAGTTGATGGCGTCCAGGGCGATGACCGAGCAGGTGTCCGCGGTCTCGTCCATGTCCGTGGCCGAGGAGCAGCCCGCGTCCAGGCCGTCCGCCAGGCCGTCGCCGTCGTTGTCGATGCCGTCGCTGCACAGCGCCGTGCCCAGGCCGGCCTCGTCGTAGGGGGCGACCAGGCAGTCGGGGTCCGCGCCGTCGATCCAGCCGTCCCCGTCGCCGTCCACGCCGTCGGCGCAGTCATCGGGGGCCGCATCGGACTCGGAGCCGTCGAAGCCGCTGTCGCACTCGGCGTCCGCCTCGTCGACGTCGCCGTCGCTGTCGTTGTCCACCCCGTCGCTGCAGGCGGCCGTGGTGCTGCCGTTCTCGTTGAAGGGGGCCACGGTGCAGTCCGGGTCCTCGCCGTCGATCCAGCCGTCCCCGTCGTCGTCGGTGCCGTCCGCGCAGTCGTCGGGGGTGGCGTCCGCCTCGTCCGCCTGGAAGCCCACTCCGCAGTCGACGTCCGCGGCGTCGATGTCGCCGTCGCTGTCGTTGTCGATGCCGTCGTTGCAGCCGAGGAAGGAGGTGCCGACCTCGTCCATGCCCGAGCCGCAGTCCGGGTCCGCGCTGTCGGTCCAGCCGTCACCGTCGTCGTCCAGGCCGTTGCGGCAGGTGGAGAGGGAGCCGATGGCGGCGATGGCGAAGGGCGGGTTGGCGAAGAAGAAGCCGTCGCAGTCGTTGTCGACCTCAAACAGCGGATCCTCGATCTCCGGCGCGTTGGGGCTGATCGCGGCCGAGGTGTCGTCGCAGTCGCCGTCCGCCTCCGAGAGGCCGTCGCCGTCGTCGTCGGTGCCGTCCATTGCGTCGTCGATCAGGCCGTTGCAGTCGTTGTCCTGGCCGTCGGCGAACTCCGCGGCGCCGGGGTAGGTGTAGAGGTTGGTGTCGTCGCAGTCGCCGGCCAGCACGCTCCACCCGTCGTTGTCGGCGTCGGCCAGGAAGTCCTCGTCGATGAGCCCGTCGCAGTCGTTGTCCACGCCGTCGGCCGCCTCGGCCTGCCCGGGGTAGATGTCCGGGCCGTCGACGGGGTCGTCGTTGCAGTCGCCCTGGAGCTCGTTGAAGCCGTCGCCGTCGTCGTCGTAGGCCGCCGTGCCCTCGTCGACCAGGCCGTCGCAGTCGTTGTCGATGTTGTCCAGCGTCTCCGGGGCGTTGGGGTTGATCGCCGAGCTGTTGTCGTTGCAGTCGCCGGGGCTGGCGCCGCCGACGCAGCTGAGCTCCGCCTCGCAGAAGCCGTCGCCGTCGTCGTCCGCCGCCGGCGTGCCCTCGTCCACGCGGTTGTCGCAGTCGTCGTCGATGCCGTTCTCCACCTCGATCGCGTCGGGGTGCACCGCGTCGTTGTCGTCGTCGCAGTCGCCCTCCAGGTCGGTGAAGCCGTCGCCGTCGTCGTCCGCGTCGGGGGCGCCCTCGTCGATCTCGCCGTCGCAGTCGTTGTCCAGGCCGTCCTGGGCGTCGGGGGCGCCGGGGTGCACGGCGGGGTTGGTGTCGTCGCAGTCACCCTGGCGGATGCTGTACCCGTCGCCGTCGTGGTCCGCGCCGGGGCCCACCACCACGTCGGCCTCGTGCTGCGCGCTGCGATCGCCGTCGGTCACGACCACGGTGATGGCCACCAGCTGCTCGGTGCCGGGGGCGGTCCAGTCCGTGGTGCCCTCGGTCGGGGCGCTGAGCTCGCCCGCGTCCGCCGACCACTCGAACGAGGGGGAGGTGGCGCCTTCCACGGTGACCGCGATGGTGATCGTCTCACCGGGCAGGACGACCGACTGGGAGAAGGACACCTGCGTGATCAGCAGCTGCTCGGCGGGCGCCTGCACATCGCAGCCCGTCAGGACCAGGAGCAGGGCCAGCAGCCGCAGAAGAGGAGGACGCGTCATCGGGAACCCAACTGTAAGATGCACGAGTGCGCCGACCGGACGACCGGCGTTGGTGCATTCTAGTGCGTCCGCCCTTGGAGGCAAGACAGTCCGGGGGGGCGAAACGGCGCCCCGTTTTTGGGGGAGGGGGTGAGGCCTGGATCGCAGCCACCCCAAAGCCCGCCGGGATCGCCCGGCGACGCAGGATGCGCGCATGCCGACGCCGATCTACATCCCCGCACGCTGGGCCGCGTCCCGGGCCCCTGGCAAGCTGCTGCGAACGTGGCAGGGGGAGCCGGTTCTGCGGCGGGTGGCGGGCATCGCGCGGGCCTCGGCGCTGGGTCCGGTGGTCGTGCTGGCCGCGGACGAGCGCATCCTGGAGGCGGCCCGGGGGTGGGGGTTGGAGGCGGTGCCGGTCTTCGAGGATGTGCGCAACGGGAGCGAGCGGATCGCTGCAGCGATCTCCCGGGGCCTGGTGCCGCGCACGGAGTTTGCGCTGAACTTGCAGGGCGACGCGGTCGGCGCCAGCCCCGCCATGCTGCGGGCCGCGTTGACGGCGCTGATCGGCGATCCCGACGCCACGTTGGGCACGGTGGCGGTGGCGGCGACCGAGGGTGGGGGGCGGACGACGGTGCGGGTCGAGGGCGGGCGGGCGCTGGCCTTCGATCGCGTCGAGCTTCGGCAGGGGGAGCGGGTGCACCGCCACGTCGGCGTCTACGCCTACCGGGTGGCCGGGCTGCTGGAGCGCGCGGCGGCGATGCCCGGGCCCCTGGAGCGCCGCCTGTCCCTGGAGCAGCTTCGCTGGTTGGAGGCGGGGCTGCCGGTGGCGGTGGCGGTGGTGGAGGGGGACGCGACGCTGGCAGACGCCGTGGACACCGACGCGGACTTTGGCCCGGCGACCGGTGATGCGTCGGGGGCGCGGGCGCCCGAATCCTTGTAGCCTCTGGACGTGCTCACGCCCCCCTTCGGCCGCGCCATCCGCCACGAGTGGCTGCTCGAGGAGGGGCTCGACTTCCTGAACCACGGCTCCTTCGGCGCCACCCCGCGCGTGGTGCTGGCGGCCCAGGATCGGTGGCGGCTGGCCATGGAGCGGCAACCCATGCGCTTCTTCCTGGAGGAGTACGGGGGCGCGCTCCGGGGCGCAGCGGCACGCCTGGCCGCCTACGTGGGGGCCGAGCCTGAGGACCTTGCCTTCGTGGACAACGCCACCACGGGCGTCAACGCCGTCCTGCGCTCGCTGGCCCTCGCCCCCGGCGACGAGCTCCTCACCACGGAGCACGTCTACAACGCCGTCGGCCTGACGCTGGACTACGTGGCTGAGCGCGCGGGGGCTCGAGTGGTCCGCTTCGCCCTGCCCTACCCGGTGCGCGGCCCCGACGACCTGCTGGCGGGGTTGACGTCGGCCCTGACGGATCGCACGCGGATCGTCGTGCTGGACCACGTCACCTCCGCCACGGCGATGCTGCTGCCCATCGGCCCCGCCGTCGCCCTCTGCCGCCAGCGCGGCGTGCCGGTGCTCATCGACGGCGCGCACGCGCTGGGCATGCTGCCCCTGGACCTGCCCGCCCTGGGCGCCGACTGGTACACGGGCAACGCCCACAAGTGGCTGTGCGCGGCGAAGGGCACGGCCTTCCTGTGGTGCCGCCCGGACGCCCCCGATCGCGCGGCGCTGCGGCCCACCGTCGTCTCCCACCCCTACCGGCAGGGGCTGGCCGAGGAGTTCGACTGGACGGGCACCCGCGATCCCTCGGCCTGGCTGGCCATCGACGCGGCGCTGACCTTCCGGGAGGGGCTGGGCGACGAGCGGGTCCGTGCCTGGAACAACGGGCTGGCGGCGGCCGCGGCGGACCTGCTGGCACGGGCCTGGGGGGTGGACCTGCCGGTGCCGGCGGCGATGAGGGGGTCGATGGCCTGCGTGCCCTGCCCCGTCGACGTGTCCCCCGACGCCGCCGGCGTGCAACGGCTGGCGCGGTGGCTGCGCGAGACCCACCAACTGGAGCCGATGCCCGTGCCCTTCGACGGCCGCATGTACATCCGCGTCTCCGCCCAGGTCTACAACTCCATCGACCAGTACGAGCGGCTGGCCGACGTGCTCCTGCGCTCCCCCTTCCCGAGCGCGTCGTGAGTCCCCGCGTGGGGCCCTTCGTCCTGGAGTCGCCCCTGGGGCGGGGCGGCATGGGGGCCGTGTGGCGGGCGCGGCATGAGGCCTCGGGCACTGCCGTGGCGGTGAAGGTGCTGACGGCCCAGCGCGCGCGGGAGGAGCGCTGCCGTCTGGAGTTCCGCGAGGAGGTGCGCGCCGTGGCCGCCCTGGACCACCCGGGCGTGGTCCCGGTGCTGGACCTGGGCGAGATCCCGGCGGAGGCGGCCATGGACCTGGAGGCCGAGCTGGTCGCGGGGAGCCCCTGGCTGGCGATGGAGCTGGGCGAGCTCGGCAGCCTGGACCGGGTGACCGGGCCGTTGGCCTGGGGCCGGCTGCGACGGGTGCTTCTCTCGCTGCTG
>CALCXL010000336.1 GCA_937907595.1 uncultured Pseudomonadota bacterium | reverse complement strand
GTCGCCTGCGCGCCGAAGCCGACCTGCGCCGCGGCCGCCCCGTCGAGCCCGCCGACCCCAGCCCGTCCGCCCCGCTGCACCCCGGCCCCGCACCCTCGCCGGACCCGATGCTCGCCGCCGCCGAGGCGTGGCGCCGGGATCCCGAGGGCGCTGCGCCGGCCTTGGAGGAGGCAGCCCGATCCTGCACCGGCCCCGACCGCCAGCGCGCCTTGCTCTGGCGCGCCGAGCTCGAGCTGCGACGCGGTGCCTCTCCCGACCCCTGGCTGACCCGCGGCAGCGAGGTCGGCAACAGCGTCTACGGGCTGCTCCTCTCCGCCTGGGAGCAGGGGGCCGCCGGGCGCCGAAAGCAAGCTGCCTGGGCCGACGGCGCCGTGCACGACCTGCTGCCCCAGCTGTTCGGGGATCGGCTCCCCGCGCTGCTCGGCAACCCCCGAAGCCTGGCCCAGGCCCTTCGCCAGGTCTTCGACGCCCAGGGCGCCTGGCGCGACATCGCGCCGTTGATCGCCGGCCGCCTCCTGCCTTTGCAGACCGCGCGCACCGCCTCCGACGGGGCGCAGCAGGCCCTCCTGCAGGTGGGTGTCGCGGCCGCTGGGGCGCGATTGGACGCCCTCGCGATGCGCTTCCCCAACTCCCCGCACCCCCTCAACTACCGGGGCGAGTTGCGGATCTGGCAGGGCCGATGGGCCGAGGCCGACGACGACTTCGCGCGGTCCCTCGCCCTGGTGGAGTCCCGCTGGGCGCGCATCGGTCGCGGCGCGGTGCATGCCCACGCGGGGCGCCGATGGCGGGCAGGTCGCCAATTCGCTCGGAGCGAGCGCGTCGGAGGCCCCCTGGACGGCGCCACCAGCCACGTCTACCGGGGGGAGGCGGCGCTTCGGGCCGGCGATCTGCAGCAGGCCCAGGAGGCCCTGGAACGCACGACGTCGGCCCGCCCCGCTCGGGCCACGGCCTGGCTGCTGCTCGCCGAGGTGCGCCGCCGCAGGGGAGGGGACGCGCTCGCCGCCCTGCGGTCCTTCGAGGCGGAGGCGCCCGGCCTGTGCCTGCACCTGCGCGCGCGCTGCTCCCTGCCTGCGACGCCGTCGACGGTGGAGGACCTGCCGGCCCTGGTGGACGCCCTCAGCATGGTCGGCGGCAACCGCTCCTCCCGGATCTTCGCGGCCGCCGACGGCGACGACCTGCGCGTCTGGCCGGCGATGTCGACGCTGCGGCCGGCCCTTGCGGGCCTACGAGTCCGCGGCTGAACCCTCCGCCGGTCCCGCGGGTTCGACGTCGGCCAGCCCCTTCGCCCCGAAGGCTTCGACGGGGCTCAGATCCTCCCCCCGCAGCCGCAGCGCCCGGCTCAGGAACAGCCCCGGGTTGGCGAAGAGCCGCAGCGCCCCGCTTCGGTCGATGCCCGGGCTGTGCAGCGTCCAGGGGTGAACCAGCCAGACGTCGCCCGCTCGGCCCGTGGCGGACACCACGTCCTCGCCCTCAGCGAAGCGTCGGCCCCAGGCCGGGTCCACCGTGTCCACGGGCGCGTCCCGGTCCAGCATGCGCGCCACTCGCTGCGCGGATCCCGGCTCCAGCAGCGTGGCGCCGTCCGCTGCGTCGACGTCGCGCAGCAGCACCAGCAGCAGCAGGCCGAAGTCCCGTCCCCCGGGCCCCATGGCCGGATCCGGGTCGTCGATGTGCCAGGGCAGGTCCGCCAGGGGGCGATCGCGATCGGGCCGCTGCGACCACTGAAGGACCACCCGCCGGGGGAGCGTCGCGTCCGACAGGCGCTCGACGCCACCCACCAAAGAGCAGATCAGCGCGTAGAGGCGCGGCGCCTCTTGGGGCAGGTCCAGGCCCTCGGGGGCCCGCATCACCACCCGCCCGGGGATCCAGGTGGCCGGGTCCCCCTCGCGGAACCGCAGGACGCTCGCAGCGTCGACGTCGGCGTCTTCTACGTCGATGGCGCCTTCGGGATCGGCCTGGGCGGCGGCGCGGCAGGCGTCGATCCAGGCCTCCACCCCCCCCTCGCCCAGGGCCCCCCGAAGGCAGGCGTGCCCCGTCCGCTCGAAGCCCTTCAACAGGCTGAGAAGCTCGTCGTCCAGGGGCACCGGCGCGGGCAGGTCGGCCTGGCTCTCCCCCCCGACCCAGCGCAGCAGCTCCCCGGCTGCCACCCGCCACCCGATCGGGAGCGCCGGCGCCAGCGTCTCCCCCCCCTGCCACGCCGCCAGCGCGGCCCGATCCGGCGCCATGCCCGCCGCAGCGTTGTGGCGCAGCGCGTGGTCGGCCGCTGGCCCGCCCCCCGCCGCCGCCAGCAGCCGCGCGGCCTCCCGTCGGGTCTCCAGGCTGGTCCCCCGGCCCCAGATGCGGCCCACCGCGGCCGGCACGTCGTCGGGTCGCTGCAGGCGCAGCAAGCAGCGCGCGCGGGCGAGCCGGGCCCAGACCCCTTGCACGGCGCGGTCCGCGGCCGCCGCCCAGTCCCCCGCGGCTTCGTCCAGGTGGGTCGCCACGTCGGCCGGCAGGTCGTGCTCCCGGTCCAGGGTCGTCCGGGCCCGATCGCGCTCCCGGTTGTCCCCCCGCCGCGCCGCCTCCAGCCAGCGGCAGGCCGCGCCGACCCGCCCCGGACTGGTCCGCGGCGCCCGCGGGTCGTCGGCGCCCTCGGCCACCGATCGCAGGTAGGCGATGCCCTCATCGCCGCCCCCCACGCCCGCGCGCAGCTCGTCGAAGCGGGGCTCCATGCAGCGCCCGACGTGAGCAAGCAGGGCCGCTGCCTGTTCGGGATCCAGGCCGTCGACCGCGCGCAGATCCCCGTGGCAGCGCGCGCCCAGCCACCCCGCCGCCCGCTCGGGACGCCCCGGGGTGACGGACACCACCAGCCGCCGCCCGGCGCCGAACTCCAGGCGCGCCTCCAGCCCCTGGCCCCGGGGCGAGAGCTCCACCGGCTCCACCGCGCCCAGCGCCTCCTGCAGCCAGGGCGGCGCGACGCTCACGCGGGCGCTCCCGCGCGCGGCATCACTTGGGCAGCCCGCAGGGTGCCGGTCGTGGACACTTCGATCGCCCGAGCGTCGATCATCGACGCCTGGGAGGCGAGGGCTCGTTGCAGGTCGATGGGCAACACGTCGCCAGACTAGCCTGCGCGGCCCCCCCGACGATGCCCTGGCGCTGACCCCACCGCCCCGCCGTGCTACAGCCCCCCGCGTGTCCGACACCGACCCCAAGACGGCCTCCGCTCAGGCCCTGCGTGCCGCCGCCGAATTGCTCGAGGCGATCGTGGAGGACCGCTCCCTGCTCGCCGACGCCCCGGCCGAGCTTCGCACCCGCCTGCTCACCGCCGCCGGCCGTGTCTCCCTGCCCCTGCGCCACGAGCGCAAGACGCTGGCCCGGGAGCTTCGACGGCGGGCCAAGGCGGACAAGAACCGCAGAGACGAGGAGCGCCGGGAGTCCACCGGGATCCGCCAGCTCCGCGAGCAGCCCTTCTTCGTCACCCCCGCGGGCGGTGCCCCCAAGGAGCCCCTGGGCGAGTCCGGCGAGGTCCTGGAGAGCGCGCGCCGCTGCTACGTCTGCAAGGAGGAGTACACCCGCCTGCACGCCTTCTACGACCAGCTCTGCGTGCCCTGCGGCGACTTCAACTTCAGCAAGCGAGCGCCCAGCGCGGACCTCAGCGGCCGCGTGGCCCTGGTCACCGGCGCCCGGGTCAAGATCGGCTACCAGGCCGCCATCCTCCTGCTCCGGGCCGGCGCCCGGGTGCTCGTGCTCACCCGCTTCCCCCGGGACGCCGCCGCCCGCTACGCCCGGGAGCCCGACTTCGTCGACTGGGGCGACCGCCTGGAGATCCACGGCATCGACCTGCGCCACACGCCGTCGGTGGAGCACCTCTGCGCGGAGCTCGTCGGCTCCCACAGCCGGCTGGACTACCTGATCAACAACGCCTGCCAGACGGTGCGCCGCCCCTCGGGCTTCTACGGCCACCTGCTGGACGGCGAGCTCAAGAGCGCCAACCTCCTGCCCGCCGCCGAGCGCCGCCTGCTCGTCAGCGACCACGGCCCCCGCCAGCGCAACGTGCTGCCCGTCGACTACCAGGACACCGACGCCCGCGCCGCCCTGCTCAGCCAGGTCCCCCTGGTGCCCGAGGACCTGGGCGCCGGCGGCCACCTCTTCCCCGCCGGGCAGCTGGACGCCGACCTCCAGCAGGTGGACCTGCGCACCACCAACAGCTGGCGGCTGATGCTGGACGAGGTCTCCGCCGTGGAGCTGCTGGAGGTCCAGCTGGTCAACGCCGTCGCGCCCTTCATCCTCAACGGCCGCCTGCGCCCCCTGATGCGCGCGGTGCCGACCGAGGACAAGCACATCGTCAACGTGTCGGCGATGGAGGGGCAGTTCTACCGGGCCCTCAAGACCCCGCGGCACCCGCACACCAACATGGCCAAGGCCTCCCTCAACATGATGACCCGCACCTCTGCGGCGGACTACATCGAGGACGGCATCCACATGAACGCCGTGGACACCGGCTGGGTCACCGACGAGGACCCCGCCCTGCACGCCGCCCGCAAGATCGTGGAGCACGCCTTCAGCCCGCCCCTGGACATCGTCGACGGCGCCGCCCGCATCATCGACCCGGTCTTCGACGGGATGAACACCGGCGATCATCTCTGGGGCCTGTTCCTCAAGGACTACAAGCCCACGGACTGGTAGGACCTGCTGGTGCCCTCACGCCGCCCCCGTCCATCGACCGCCCTCGCCGCGACGCTGCTCCTGGCCGCCTGCCCGCCGGCTGACCCCGCGGACGACGACGACAGCGCCGCCCTCGTCGACCCCGGCCCCCGCCGCTGCAACGGCGCCGCGGCGCTCTGCGACGTCCCCTTCGACCAGGTCACCCTGCCCGGCACCCACAACTCCATGTCCAACGGCGACGAGGGCTGGTTGTTCCCCAACCAGCAGCACGGCCTCACCCGGCAGCTGGAGGACGGGGTGCGGGGGATGCTCCTGGACACCCACGCCTGGGAGGGCGGGCTCTACCTCTGCCACTCCGACTGCCTGCTGGGCAGCCTGGACCTGGTCGAGGGGCTGGGGCGCCTGACGGCCTTCCTGGAGGCCCACCCGAACGAGGTCCTGGCCCTCTTCTTCGAGGACGGGATCTCCGCCGGGGAGACCGCGGGCGCCTTCGCCGACTCCGGCTTGCTGCCCTTCGTCTACGCCCACCCCGGCGGCGACTGGCCGACCCTCGGTCAGATGATCGACGCAGGCACGCGCGTGGTGGTCGCGGCCCAATCCGGCGGCCCGCCCCCGCCCTGGCACCACCGGGGATGGGACCTGTGGTTCGACACGCCCTACAGCTTCGCCTCCATCGACGCCTTCAACTGCGACCTCAACCGCGGCCAGGCCAGCAACCCCCTGTTCCTGGTGAACCACTGGGTCAGCAACCCCCTGTCCCTGGAGTCCAGCGCCGTCGAAGCCAACCGGGCCGACGTCCTGCTCCCCCGGGCCCAGGCCTGCGCCGCCGCCTTCGATCGCCCCATCAATCTGCTGGCCGTGGACCACTACGCCGTGGGCGACCTGTTCGATGTGGTGCGCAGCCTCAACGGTGTCGATTGATCCGGTCCCCCCGAAGTGCCCTTGGCGACCGCGGGATCGCCCGGTAGCTTTCCGCGCCATGGCCCACTTCCTCGCCCGACGCCTCGCCCTCGCCGCCCCCCTGCTCCTGTCCGCCTGCGCGGTCCCCGTCGACGGATCCACGCCCGCGGGACAGAGCGCGCTGCCGATCATCAACGGCGACGACTGCAGCCCCGCCGTGCACCCCACCGCGGTCGCGGTCATCACCGACGCCTTCCTGACCAGCGGCTTCGGCGACTTCCCCATCCGCGCTGTGTCCTGCACCGGCACCCTCATCGCCCCCGACGTGGTCCTGACCGCCGCCCACTGCCTCGATCCCTCCCTGCTCACCTTCGGCCTGGGCGAAGCGGAGGACCTCAGCTACCTGGTCAGCTTCCAGTCGGACCTGGAGTACATGTCCTACACGAGCGGCGATGATCTGCCCGACTTCCCCGCCGACGCGGTCGACGCCGCCGGCTGGATCGCCCACCCCGAGTTCGACGTGCAGGAGCTCAACGACCTCGGCGGCCCCGGGGACTTCCACGACATCGGCCTCATCTTCCTCAACGAGGCCCTGGACCTGCGGCCGGCCCTGGTCATCGACGCCTCCGAGGTCGACCAGATCACGGTGGACGCCGACGTCTCCATCGCGGGCTGGGGTCAGCAGGTCCAGCTCAGCAGCCCCTTCGAGGCCCCGCCACCGGGCACCGTGGGCATCAAGAAGTGCGGCGACACCTTCATCAACGAGGTGGGCGACGCGGAGATGCAGATCGGCGCGGGCGAGGACACGGTGCGCAAGTGCCACGGCGACTCCGGCGGCCCCACCTACATGCGCGTGGAGACGGAGCACGCCGACGATCTGCGGGTGATCGGCGTCACCAGCCACGCGTACGACCAGGAGGACTGCAACAAGGGCGGCGTGGACACCCGCGTCGACGCCCACCTGGCCTGGCTGGACGAGCAGCTGCGCGCTGCCTGCGAGGACGGCACCCGGGTGTGGTG